>JBOHKZ010000263.1:0-5744 GCA_050729355.1 Phenylobacterium sp.
CCGGGCCTGGCCATCCTGCTCGTCCTGGCCTCGGTGGCGGTGATGGGCGTGTTGGTGCTCCTGCCGCTGTTCATCGTCTTCAAGGAGGCCTTCGCGAAGGGCCTCGGAACCTATCTGGCGGCCATCCACGAGCCGGACGCACTGTCCGCCATTCGCCTGACGCTGCTCGTCGCCGCGATCGCCGTGCCGCTGAACGCCGTCTTCGGGGTAGCCGCCGCCTGGTGCATCGCCAAGTTCGAGTTCCGCGGGAAGAGCTTCCTGCTGACCCTCATCGACCTGCCGTTCTCGATCTCGCCGGTGGTTTCGGGTCTGGTCTGGGTGCTGCTGTTCGGCGCCCAAGGCTGGTTCGGGACCTGGCTGATCGAGCACGACGTCAAGATCATCTTCGCCACCACGGGACTGGTGCTGGCGACCATCCTGGTGACCTTCCCCTTCGTCGCGCGCGAGCTGATCCCGCTGATGCAGGATCAGGGGCAGGACGAGGAGGCCGCGGCGCTGACGCTAGGCGCGGGCGGCTTCACGACCTTCTGGAAAATCACGATCCCCAACATCAAGTGGGCGCTGCTCTACGGCGTCCTCCTGTGCAACGCGCGGGCGATGGGCGAATTCGGCGCCGTCTCCGTGGTCTCCGGCCATATCCGCGGCCTGACGACAACGCTCCCGCTCCATGTCGAGGTGCTCTACAATGACTATGACTTCGTCGGCGCCTTTGCGGCGGCCTCCCTCCTGGCCTCCCTCGGGCTCGTCACCCTGGTCCTCAAGACCGCTCTCGAATGGCGCCATGCCGGTGAACTTTCAGCCTCACGTCGACACTGAAGTCACTGACCAGTCGCTGGAGATCAGCGGCATCACGAAGAGTTTCGGGCGTTTCCCGGCGCTGAAGGGCGTGTCGCTGCAGGCCAAGGACAAGGAGTTCCTGGCGCTGCTGGGTCCGTCAGGTTCAGGTAAGACGACGCTGCTGCGCGTGCTGGCCGGACTGGAGCAGCCGGATGCGGGCGAAGTGCGCTTCGCCGGCGAGGACTTCCTGGCCTTGCCGGTTCGCCGCCGTCGGGTGGGCATGGTGTTCCAGCACTACGCGCTCTTCCGCCACATGACCGTGGCCCAGAACATCGCCTTTGGCCTGAGCGTGCGGCCGCGCTCGGAGCGCCCGTCGAAGTCGGAGATCGCCGACCGCGTCGCCGATCTCTTGAAGCTGGTGCAGCTGGACGATCTGGGGAAACGCTTCCCGGCGCAGCTCTCCGGTGGACAGCGCCAGCGGGTGGCCTTGGCGCGCGCGCTCGCGATCGAGCCGCGCATGCTGTTGCTGGACGAGCCGTTCGGCGCTCTCGACGCGCAGGTGCGGCGCGAGCTGCGGCGCTGGCTGCGCGACCTGCACGACCGCGCGGGGGTCACCACGGTGTTCGTGACCCACGACCAGGAAGAAGCGCTCGACCTGGCCGATCGCGTGGCGATCATGCGGGACGGCGAGCTGATCCAGCTGGGCACGCCCAACGAGGTCTACGAGAACCCCGCCGATCCCTTCGTGTACGATTTCCTGGGCGCCGCTTGCCGGATGCCGGGCGTGGTCGAGGGCAACCGGCTGATCGTGGCGGGCTGGGAAAGCAAAGCCCCCAAGACGGCGCCGCAAGGTCCGGTCGAGGTGTTCTTCCGCCCCGACGAGGTAGCCTTCGGTCCGATCGACGGGCCCGGGCTGGCCGCCGAGGTGCGGGCTGTCGCCCAGCGCGGCCCGGACGTCCGCATCGAGTGCGTCATGGAAGGCGAAGTCTTCGAACTCGAGGCCCACGGACCGACACTGCCGAACGGCGTGGCGCCCGGGCTGCCGCTGCGGGTGAAGCCGCTTCGGCCCAGGGTCTACCCCTTGGCGGCCGCCTAGCGGGGAATCGCAAGCGGGGCGGCCCGCGACGGCCGTTCTCGCCCTGAGAAGCGGCAGATCCATCGGTCGCGCCGCCAAAGTTCCGTCGCCCGGCCGTCGGCGTAGGATCTGGCGTGGGCGATCGCATCGGCGTCGCTGGCGCAGTCGAACTCGACCACGCCCTGGATGTGGCCGGCCTCGTCCAGGAAGTACAATCGATAGTCCAGCATGTGCTCACCCCAGGGTGTAGGCTTCACCGTATCACATCCACAGGTGGTGTAGAGTCCCTTATGGGCGAATCCCTTTATCGTTCCACGCGTTGGGGCGGTGATGAGGGAGATGCCGATGACCAGATCCAGCGCAGCGGCCCGGCTGATGCCGATGCCCACCGAGGATGTGACAGCCGCCAAGCGCTGGTTTTCCGTCCATGGCGCCGAGGACGCGCCGTCGCGGGCGCAGATGGTGGAGGGCGTGAGCTTTGAAGACGCCGCCCTGGGCTTTGTCGAGCAGCAGCATCCGCAAGGGGATGGCGACGAGATAGCTCTGCTGGTCGAGGACTATGAGACCGGCGAGCGGCAATGCTTCCGGATCGATCTGGAGACCGGCGAGGCCGGTTCGTGCGCCTAACCTAGGCGGCATCTTCCAATTCGAGGCGGGCGTCGTCGATCAGCGCGGCGACCGCGCTGGCGCCGCGGGCGCCTTCGAGTTCAACGAGAGCGGCCTCGTCCTTGAGGCTTTCCAGCACGATGGCGCGAACTTCCGGCGTCGCGGCCCGCAGGCCCTTGAGGGCCGCACGGGTGAGCGCCAGGCAGGCGCGGACGTCGATCCACAGAGCGGAGTCGGCGACGGGACGGACGGCGAGAGCTTCCTGGTCGAACACGGCTGCTTCCGAGGGAAAGGGGGGACCGGCGCGGCCTAAAGGGGGAGGTGGACGACCGCGCCGGCAAGCAAGGTCCGTACAAACGCTGGACCCAGCCAAGGAGGCGGTGATTAAGCGGCCTGTCCGCCGGTGTCAACAGAAATGTGCAAATGCACTAATTGCCTACGCACATTTTGCCGGTCACAGTGCTGCTTGGGCTTTAGAGGGCTGAGTATGGCGAGCGCGAAACGGACGGAAGCGCCCGAGGAATGGTTCTTCTATCTGATGTTTCAGACCGTGCGGCGGCGTGAGCTGGCGTTTGCCGGCGCGCTGGAAGCGCTGGGTCTCAACCTGCCGAAGTGGCGGGCATTGTCGGTGATCAGCCGCCTTTCGGGCTGCACGATGAACGAGCTGGCCGAGTTCACGACGATCGACCGCACAACGTTGACCCGCACCGCCGACCAGCTGATCGAGGCCGACCTGGTGGCGCGCTGCGGCCTGCCCGGGGACCGGCGGATCGTACGTTTGGAGATGACCGAGAGAGGCGAAGGGGTCTTCCAGAAGGCGCTGGGGGAGATGCGCGGGTTCAACCGCCAGGCCCTGGAAGGCGTCTCCGCGGCAGACCAGGATCATCTGCGCGCCACCCTGCGCACAGTGCTGGCTAACATCACCGGATCCGCGGACCGCGCCGATGCGATCGTCGATATGCGCCGGGGCCAAGGCTAGGATAGAAGGCTCGGCAGTCCTTCGAGGAGATCCCCTGATGAGCCACGTGACCTATAAGATCATCCAGCACGATGGCGGGTGGGCCTATACGGCCGACGGCACCTATTCAGAGACCTTCCCGAACCATGACGCCGCGCTGAAAGCGGCGCGCCGCGCGGCCGGCGAGCAGCGGATCTCGGGCGACACCGCGGGCATCTCCTACGAGACCTCCGACGGCCGCTGGCACGAGGAGCTTTCCGAAGGCGACGATCGCCCGGACACCGACGTCACCGGCTAGGCGCTTCAGGCTAGGCGCGCTTCAGGCTGGCGCCGCGATTGTTCATCTCGTCGCCGGCGTTCTCCGGCAGGCGGAAGAACCAGAACAGCGAGATCAACGTCGCCGCGCCGATGATCGCGAAGGCCGGCGCGACGGTGGCGCCGGTCAGATGCGTCTCGCCGCGCTGGACCATGAGGAAGTGGAGCAGGGTGGCGGCGAGGCCAATGCTCACCGACTGCATGAACTGCTGGGCCATCGAGGCGGTCGTCGTGCCCCGGCTCATCTGATCCTGTTCGAGGTCGGCGTAGGCCATGCCGTTCAGGCTGGTGAACTGCAACGAGCGGAAGAAGCCGCCCACGGCGAGCGCGATCATGATCAGCCAGTGCGGGGTGTCGATCGTGAAGAGGGCGTAGACCATGAAGGTCGCCGCGCAGATCACGCCGTTGACCAGCAGTACCGTCCTGAAGCCGAACCGGCGCAGGATCGGCGGGGCGGTGGTCTTCATGACCAGGGCGCCGACCGCCGAGATGAAGGTCATCAGGCCGGCCGCGAAGGCGGTCATGCCGAAGCCGACCTGCAGCATCATCGCCAGCAGGAACGGCGTCGCGCCGGGCACCAGGCGGAAGAAGGCGCCACCGAGCACCGAGGCCCGGAAGGTCGGCAGGCGGAAGATCGAAAGGTCGATGATCGCGTGCGGATTGTTGCGTGCGTGTCCCCAGTAGAGTCCGAGGCAGGCCAGGCCGCCGGCGAATAGGCCAGCGACTGCGGCCGGCGGCAGGACGTCGCGGCCCAGGTTCTCGAAGCCGAAGATCAGGCCGGCCAGGCCAAAGCCGGTCAGGAAGATGCCCCGCCAGTCGATCGGCGAAACCCGCTGCTCCTTTACGTTGGGCACGAAGGCGCGGACCAGCAGCACGCCGGCGATGGCGATCGGCAGGTTCAGGAAGAAGATCCAGCGCCAGCTTACGAAGGTGACGATGGCCCCGCCGAGCACCGGGCCGATCACCGGTCCGAGCAGGGCCGGCATAGTGACCACCGACATGGCTCCGACAAGTTCGCTCTTGGGCGTAGTCCGAAGCAGCACCAGGCGGCCAACCGGCCCCATCATCGCTCCGGCGCAGCCCTGCAGCAGGCGCGCGGCGATCAGCTGGGGCAGGCTGTTGGCGAAGCCGCATAGCGCCGAGGACAGCGCATAGGCCACCATGGCGATCATGAAGATGCGCTTGGCGCCGAACCGGTCGGCCATCCAGCCGGAGATCGGCAGGAACACCGCCGAGGCCAGCAGGTACATGGTGATCGCGAGGTTGAGCCGCAGCGGCTCCACATGCAGCGCCTTGGCCATGGCGGGCAGGGCGTTGTTGATCGAGGTGGCGTTCAGCGTCTGCATCAGCAAGGCCGAGCCGATGATCGCCGGGATCACCCAGCCGCGCAGCGTCACGTCCTTGTCGGCGACCAGGACCGCGGCGGCGTCGGCGCCCGACTCGTCCATCACGTCCTCGGCAAGGACATCCTTGGCGCGGGTCATGCTTCCACGCTGACGAGCCGCAGGAGCGGGGCGGCCGCGGCGGCGAGCTGCGTGCGCTCGGTGTCGGTCAGGAGCGCCAGGCGGGCGGAGAGCCAGTCGTTGCGCAGCCGGCGGATCGCATCGAGCTTGCGGGCGCCGGCGGGGGTCACCGCGAAGCCGGAGCGTCGGCCGTCCTCGGCGTCATCGCTGCGGCTCAGCCAGCCGGCGGCCTCCAGGCGCTTGACGTGGGCGCTCATCGTCGGCCGCGAGATCTGGTCGGCGTCGGCCAGTTCGGAGACGCCCGCGCCGGGGTTCTTGCGCACATAGCCGAGGATCAGGGCGTCCTGCACCGACAGGCCGGCCTTCTGCGCCTCCTGGCGGAGCTTGCGGGAGACGCGGAGCAGGGGGCCGCGAAGGACGTCGGCGAGATCGGAAAGTGCGGGGGATGCGGGCATGGAGGCTCTGATAGTTAGGTCGCCTAACTATCTATAGGCCCGTGAGCCCGAGAACACAATATTCCGCTCATCCCGCGAAAGCGGCGACCCGGGCG
>JBOHKZ010000264.1:0-11987 GCA_050729355.1 Phenylobacterium sp.
GGGTCGGTCTCGTCGACCAGACGCGCGCGGAACATCGAGACCACTATCTAGTCGGCGTTCCAGTAGCTGACCAGGTTCATGCCCGCGGCGAACAGGAAGGCCAGCCCCATGCCGGTCGGCCCGCCGATGAGATAGCCGACCCCCATGAAGAGCGCCGTCAGGGCGGCCAGCAGGACAAAGGTGCGCAGGTGGTTGTTCATCGGTCCCAGTACAGTGTGACGGGCCTCAAAGACCCTGTCTGGAATATGGGGATCGGCGACTGCGGTTGAAGATGGGGCGGCGCGTACGGCGCCGGACTGGCCCGCCGTCAGCCCGCGCGGTGCACCAGCACGCTCTTGATGTTGACGAACTCGCGAATGCCGAAGCTGGAGCATTCGCGGCCGTAGCCGGAGTGCTTCACGCCGCCGAACGGCAGGCGGCTGTCGGAGCGGACGTTCTGGTTCACGAAGCTCATGCCGGCGTCCAGTTCGTCGGCGGCGATGCGCTCGCCGCGCGCCAGGTCGCCGGTCAGCACGCCTGAGCCCAGGCCGAAGGGCGAGTCGTTGGCGATGCGGATGGCGTCGGCCTCGTCGCGGGCTTCGATCACCGCGGCGACCGGGCCGAACACCTCCTCGTCGTGGGCCGGCATGCCCGCAGTCACGCCGGTGAGCACGGTCGCCGGATACCACGCGCCCGGCCGGTCGGGGACCACGCCGCCGGTCAGGAGGCGCGCGCCCTTGGCCACGCTGCGCGTCACCTGGTCGTGGATCTTGTCGCGCGCCTCGACACTCTCCATCGGGCCGAGTTTCGTGGCCTCCTGGGCGGGCTCGCCCATGGCGAAGGCCTCCATCTTGCGAACCAGCGCCTGTTCGAAGGCTTCGCGGACCTCCGCCACCACGATGAAGCGCTTGCCGGCGATGCAGCTCTGGCCGCCGTTGACCATCCGCGCCGTGGCGGCGACGCCTGCGGCGGCGTCCAGGTCGGCGTCCTCCAGCACCACGTAGGCGTCGCTGCCGCCGAGTTCGAGCACGCACTTCTTCAGCACGCCCGCCGCCTGCATCGCCACCTGGCGGCCGGCCTCGACGCTGCCGGTCAGGCTGACGGCGACCACCGCGTCATCCTCGATCACGGCGCGCACGTCGCGGCTGGGGATCAGCAGGGTGCGGAAGGCGTTCGGCGGGAACCCGGCCTCGCGGAACACCTCCTCGATCGCCAGCGCGCAGCCCGGCACGTTCGAGGCGTGCTTCAGGACGGCGGTGTTGCCGGCCATCAGGGTAGGGGCGGCGAAGCGGAAGACCTGCCAGAACGGGAAGTTCCACGGCATCACCGCCAGCACGGTCCCCAGCGGACGGAACACCACCTTGGCGTCGGCGCCCTCGAACGCGATGGGCTCCGGCGACAGGAACCCCTCGGCGTGGGCGGCGTAGAAGTCGCAGTTTCCGGCGCACTTCTCGACCTCCGCGAGGCCCTCGCTCAGCGTCTTGCCCATCTCGCGGGTCATCAGGGCGGCGAACTCGTCCTTGCGCCGGCGCAGCACCGCGGCCGCCTTCGACATCAGCGCGGCGCGCTCCGCAAACCCCGTCCGCCGCCAGGTCTGGAAGGCGGCGTGGGCTTCGCGCGCGATCGCCACCGCCTCGGCCGCCGTGTGGCCCTCATAGGTCTGGCCGGGCGTTCCGGTCGCCGGATCCACGCTGGTGAAGACCGGCCGGGCGCTCGAGCGCTCCGCAGCCGCAAGGGTGTCCGTCATGGTCTTTCTCCTCGGGCGCCGCCCGCATTCCGCCCGACGCCGTTGCATATGGGGTTCGAAGTCGCATCTCGCGCGGCACGGTCAGGCGCCATCGTCGGGGCCGGCCACGGGCGCGTCAGTCCATGCCCCGCGCCCAGGCGTGGCCGAACTGGATGTAGATGGTGGAACCGCCCGGTCCGTAGGCAAGGTCCAGGCCGGCGTCCAGGCCCAGCTTGCGTGCGATGCGATAGCGGAATCCGCCCCCGCCGGCCCAGATGGCGCCGGAGTCCTTGAAGAACCGCCGCTCTCCGGCGTCGCTCGCGCCGACCCCCGCGAAGGCCACGAACGCCCAGCGCCTGCTGGCCTGCCAGGTGACCTCCAGTTCGGTGCTGACCACGTCCATGCCTTCATACCGCTGCGCCTGCACGCCGCGCAGGTTGATCGCGGGGGCGAAGTAGCTGGGGAAGTCGCCACGGATCGCGTCGAGTTCGAGCAGGTAGCCGACACGCAGGCGCGGCGTCATCGGGCTGAACGCATAGAGGTGGGCGGCGTAGGATTCGAAATCGCGGTCGCTGCCGAAGAGTTCGCGGTCAAATTTCGCCTCGGCATAGGCATTGGCGCCCTTGGTCGGCGTCAGCGGATTGTCCCGACCGTCGAAGTGAAGGCCCAGGCCCAGCGCGCCTGTCTGGAGGCCCCGGCCGAAGTCCCGGTTGAAGTCTTCTGGCAGGCCGGGGAATTCGATCTTCGACTCCAGCTTTCGGAAGTCGAAGATGGGCCCGACCGAGATTCGCTTGTCGCCCAGGCGCCAGAACGCCGAGCCCAGGATCCCGTAGTCGTAGTTGTTGGTGTACTCGATGCCTGCGGCGGGGGCGAAGGGCGGGTAGGCGTTCAGCGTGATCTTCCCGTGGCCGACGGCGAACCGGTAATTCAATCGTCCGTCGAAGGCGTATCCGGACTGCAGGTAGCCGAGTCCGCGGGATCCGTTGCCGGTCTCCACTGCGCCCACCACGTGGCGCGTGACCTCCCGAGGCTGCTTCTCAGCCAGAAACACGGCCGCGACGCCGAGGCCCTGGTCTACGGCCGGTTCCGTGATGATGATCGGCAGAGGGATGAAACCCCCGGCGGCCAGGAAGTTCGAGAAGTCGAGCTTGCCATCCTCGTCATCGAAGAAGCGCCACTTCGAAGCCCTGGCCGGGGCGGGCTCGCTGGCGACGGAGGGGCAGGCCCCTGGCCCCGGCGACGAACATTGAGGGTCCACGCTCGAGGGATTTCCGAGAGCTGGCGATGAAGCCCAGGTAATCCACAGCATGATGCCGACGGGGGCGAACCGGGAAGCCGATCGATGTCTGGCCAGCAAGGTCATCGGTTCCCACTGCCGGATGTTGGCGCGGGCCAGAGGCTAGGGAGCGCGCTCCCTACGAGGTATCAGGTCATTTCCCTTCCAGCGGGGGTGGCGCACCCGTAACTGCGCCATGAAACTGGGCGGGCGCGGCGCCGCCGGCCATCGGCACGGATCTGCCCGCTGACCGATCCGCTTGCAGATGGGGTGTTCAGCCAATGGCGCTCCGACCTTTCCCTTGCTCCTATGTCTTTGGCCTCGTTAGGGTTACGGCCGCGACTGGGCTCAAATCCAATGTCCGACGTCTTCATCTCGTATGCGCGTTCCACGGCAGAGCAGGCCGCTTCGATCGCCGCGGCGCTGGCGTCACAGGGCTACGCCGTATGGCGCGACAACGAGATCCTCGCCAATCGCGCCTTCGCCGACGAGATCGAGGAACGGCTGACGCAGTCCAAGTCGGTGGTCGTGCTCTGGTCGGCCGAGGCGGTGAAGTCGCAATGGGTCCGCTCGGAGGCCGACCGCGCGCGGCTGGACAACAAGCTGGTGCAGATCACCCTCGACGGGACGCGCCTGCCCATGCCGTTCGACCAGATCGAGTGCGCCGACCTTTCGAAGTGGACGGGCGACCGGGCCGATCCGGAGTGGTGCAATGTGCTGAGCTGCGTGGCCGAGCTGGTCCACCGCCACGCGAAGGCCCATCGGACGCCGGGCGCGCGGCCGACGATCGCGGCGCCCGACAAGCCCTCCATCGCCGTCCTGCCGTTCAAGAACCTCACCGCCGACAAGGACAGCGAGTACTTCGCCGACGCGGTCACCGAGGACGTCGTCACCGCGCTCAGCCGCCAGCACATGTTCTTCGTCATCGCCTCGAATTCGAGCTTCACCTACAAGGGCCGCGACGTGGAGGTGAGCCGGGTGGGCCGCGAACTCGGCGTCCGCTACATCCTGCAGGGGTCCATCCGTAAGCTCGGCGACCGGGTGCGGGTGAGCGCGCAACTGACCGACGTATCGGACGGCTCCAACATCTGGGCTGACCAGTTCGACCGCGAGCTCGTCGACATCCTGGCGATGCAGGACGAGATCACCGAGCGGGTGGTGGCGGCCATCGAGCCCGCGATGCTGCACAGCGAAGGCATGCGCGTGGTGCGCAAGAGCCTGGCCGACTTCAGCGCGCTGGACTGCTTCTATCGCGGCATGTGGCACCTGAACCGGGTGTCGCGGGAGGGCTACGACCAGGCGCTGGCGCTGTTTTCCGAGGCGGTGCGGCGCGATCCGGAACTGGCGCTCGGCCATATCGGGCTGTCCCGCATCCTGTTCGGCGGCGCCATCTTCGGATGGGCGGGCCAGCCGGTGGAGGACCTCCACCTGGCCAGGAACGAGGCGCAGACCGCGATCCGCCTCGATCCGCGCGACGCCTACGGCTATTTCGCCAGCTCCGGCGCCTCGCTCTACCTGGGCGACCACGGCGCGGCGCTCAGCGAGGCGCGTACGGCCGTCGACCTCAACTCCAACTGCGCGCCGGCCCATGTGCGCATGGGCCAGACCCTGACCTTCGGCGGTTTTCCGAAGGAGGCGGTCGCGCCGCTGGAACGCGGCATGCGGCTCAGTCCCTACGATTCACAGCTAAGCGTGATGCTGGAGTCCCTGGCGCTGGCCCACTACCAGGCCTGCGACTACGAGCGCGCCATCGTCCGCGCGCAGGAAGCGATGCACCAGACCTACGCCTCGGTCTCGGTGGTGTTGGCCGCGAGCCTCGCCCAGTTGGGACGCTTCGACGAGGCGCGCGCGGCGCTGCCGCCGACCGGCTGGAAGGCCGGGTCGCGGCAACGGCCGATGGCCGCGCCCTACGCCAACCCGGCCCATCTGGAACATCTGCGCCAGGGCGTACGGCTGGCCCGCGAGGGCGGTCAGCTGGCGGCGAACCGGGTCCCCTCGTCGGGGTAACGACCCTTCAGGAGGATGGTCATGCCGGTGTGGGCCGGCGCGGGTTCGGGCATCTCCCAGATGGTCATCTCGAAGTCGTAGGCCGGCGCCCAGGAGAAGTTCAGGAGCACCCGCGGCTCGCTGGAGAGCGCGTAGTAGACGATCGCGCGCAACGATTCCTGGAAGCCCCGCGGCATCATCGCGACATAGGCCTTGAGGAGGCCGTTCAGCTCCTCGTGCTTTGAATTCATCACGCCCACCAGCGCCGGACCAAGTTCCTGGCCGGGGCTGAAGGCCTTGAAATTCTCGGCGCTGACCGTGGGGTTCTTGCCGCCGAACGCGTTATTCAGCTCTCCCAGGACGGGGAGAAGTTGGAGTCCGAACATCATGGCGATCTGTCCTCTTGAAGGATGTGGTCAGGCCCTCGCTGACCTAAGACGGCCTGCTCAAATACTCAAAATACGCCACTAGATACGCAGATGTCGGAGGTCTGCGGGATCAGTGAAAACCCGCGGCCCGCTGGCGTCAATGCAGCTCGCCTAAGTCGATAGGTCGCGCCGCGCAGCCCTCCCAGAATCGGTCGCGGGAGGCCACCTTAGCGGACCCTTCATCTTGCTCGGCGAAGCTGGGCCAACGGCGAGAGCGCCGCGAGACTATTTGGAGACGCCCGTGCGCAAGATCTTCCTGGCCCTGATGGTCGCCGGTTGTGGTTTGGCGCTCGTAGGGTGCGGCCACGGCATGGAGCAACGCGCGGCCACCGGCGCAGCCGCCGGGCTGGTGGTGGGCGGTCCCGTCGGCGCCGCGCTCGGAGCCGGAGTGGGCGCCGTCATCAGCAAGTCCGTGGACAAATAGCCGGGCCGCCTAGGAGAAGATCCAGTCTCCGGTGAGGCTCGACATCTGTACGCCCACCAGGACCATTCTTCCGCCGCCGCCCACGTCGATGACCGTATCGGCCCCGAGCTGGCTGACGACGTAAGGCGCGCCAGGAAGCACGTTCACCCGATCGCCTTCGGCGCGATTGAAGTCGGTCACGACATCGAGTCCGGCGTCGCCGTGCGTGTGGAAGACGTCCGCGCCGGCGCCCCCGGTTACGGTGTCGCTTCCCCTGTCGCCGGCCAGCCAGTCGGCGCCGGCGCCGCCTGAGACGACATCGTCACCCTGTCCGCCGCGCACGACGTCGTCGCCGTCGTCGCCGCTGAGCGTATCGTTCCCCAGGTTGCCGAGGACGATGTCGCCGCCCCCGTTGCCGTACAGCAGATCGGAGTCCTTGCCGCCGACCACCCAGTCGCCCCCGGCGCCGCCCGATAGAGTGTCGTCGCCCTGGTTGCCGTTGATGTCGTCGAATCCGGCGCTGCCCTGGATCGCGTCGTCGCCAAGTTCGCCGCGCAGGAGGTGGTCGCCGGGACCGCAGACGATGTTGTCGTCGCCGTCCGATCCGTGGATGCCATCGTGGCCGCCGTTGTCGTGGCGGTCCTCGGGCGGGCATGTCCAGCCCTCGACGGCGTTCGTCCAGTCGAAGGCGGTCAGCGACACCCGGTCCACCAGCGAGCCGAAGCCGTCATTCTCCGTCGGAATTTCCCGGAACGTCAGGACGTCGGGCCCGGCCGCGCCGGTCACCTCGCGGATGTAGTTCACGAACCCGCCGCCGAGCGCGTGGATGCTGTCCACCAGGGCCCCGTTCCAGAAGACCAGCACGGTGCTCGTCGAAAGGGGCGCGTCAGGGCGCGCCGCCAGCGAGAACCTGAGCGCGTAGTTCACGCCTTGGACCGCGTCCACGGTCTGGGTCAGCGTGTCGACGTCGCTTGCCCAGTCGAGCTCGGCGACCTGTTTGCCGTCCGCGGGCGTCACGCCGTTGAAGCCGTTGGCCCAGAGCTCGATGTCCGTCCCGCCCAGGTTCGTCCAGCCGGGCACGGAGGCTTCGGGAACCTGGAAGAATGTCTGGGCGGCGCCCTCGTCCGGCGCTTCGAAGGAACCGTTCACGACGAGGTTCAGGTCGTTGCGCAGATGGACATCGACCAGGCCCGTGCTGAGCGCGCCGTTCCCCATCTGGATCGTGTAGGCGAAGGTGTAGGTGTTGGCGCTCAGGAAGGCGTCGTCATCGATGGTGATCGTGCCGTTCGCGTTCAGGGTGACCTGTTGGCCATCGACCGACACCAGGTGCTTGGCGTTTCCGCCGAGGTCGTTCTCCAGGAGCTGGAGCCCATCGAACCTGAAGGCGCCTGCGACTTCGTCGCTGGCGTAGAAGATCAGGCAGTCGTCCTTCGCCTGGGGAAGCTTCAAGGGATCCGAGGACGGAGTATTGGCAACCGGGAGCGACGATTCATCCATCATCGTGGGTTCTCGCGAAATGGCGCAAATGCACTTGCGCGATGTAGTCGACGCGACATCGAGTACTGTTCGAGAACGCTACTCACACTCGAACGCGCAGAGACCGTGGCCGTTCCGGCGGGGAGGCGCCCACGCCTTAGGCGCGGCGGATCCGACGGTGTAGAGTGGCTGCGGGACTGAAGGGGGACCGGATGTACAAGCGGATCTTGCTTGCCTACGACGGCACCGCCGAGGGCGCGCTGGCGCTCCGCGAAGGCGCCCTGCTGGCCAGGCAATGCTGTGCACAGATCGTCCTGCTGGCAGTGGTTCCCGACATCGCGGGGATCCGCCTGGCGGAGGGGGTCTATGCCGGCGCGGCCGCCCAGCAGATCGACACCTACAGGGAGTTGCTCGGGCGCGCCGCCGCGTGGCTGGAAGCGCGTGGATACCAGCCTGTCGCCAAGCTGGTGGTCGGCGAGCCTGCGCCGGCCATTGGGGAGGTGGCCAAGGAGATCGACGCCGATCTGGTGGTGGTCGGCCACCACCAGCACGGCTTCCTGTCGCGGTGGTGGTCAGGCTCGACCGACAGCTACCTCAGCGACCACCTCGGCTGCACCCTGCTGATCGCCCGCAACCCCCTCACCGAAGCGGAATTCGACGCGGCGCAGGCGGCGATAGCGCAGCCCCAGGGAACGTCCGGCCCCGGGTAGGGGCCCGTTCAGCCGTTGGCGCGGCGGCGCAGAAGCTCTGCGGGTTCGACCGGCAGCGCCGCGGCCACATGGCTCCGCAACTTCGCCTCCATCTCGTCCGCCGGCATGGGGCGGGCGAAGAAATAACCCTGCATGCGGTCGCAGCCTGCAGCGCGGAGGATGATCGCCTGGGCCTCTTCCTCGACGCCCTCGGCCACGATCCGTACGCCCAGCGCCCGGGCGGCGTGCAGCATCGAGCCCACCAGCTTGGCGACGCGGGCGTCCTTGGCGATGTCGGCGATCAGCGACTGGTCGAGCTTCACCGTCTGGATCGGCAGGTGCATCAGGGCGCGCAGGTTCGAATAGCCGGTGCCGAAGTCGTCCAGCGCTACGCGGATCCCTTTGGCGTTCAGCCGCTCGATGTGGCGGCGCGACAGGGCCAGGTCCTGCAGCAGGAAGGTCTCGGTGATCTCCACCGTCAGCGCGGTGGCGGGCAGGGTGGTCTGGCCAAGGCGGCCAATCAGCTTGCGCGAGAAGCTCGGGTCCATCAGGTCCCGGGGCGAGACGTTGAACGACACCACGTCGATCAGGCCCTCGGCCACCCACGGGGCGGCGCGCGCGCAGCCGCTTTCGAAGACCGCTTCGTCGATACGGCCGATCAGGCCGAGTTCTTCGGCCATGGGCACGAAGGCGGCGGGGGTCAGCAGACCCTGCTCGGGGTGGCGCCAGCGGGCCAGGACCTCGACGCCGACGATGCGGCCGTCGGCGGAGTCCACCACGGGCTGGTACCAGGGTTCGATCTCGCCGGCCGGGATTGCGCGCCGCAGCTCCGCCTCGAAGGTGATCCGCCGGTCGTGCTCGGCGCGAAGGTCGCTGTCGAAGGCCGACCAGCGCCGGCCTCCCTGGGTCTTCACGCGATAGAGCGCCATGTCGGCGAACCGCTGCAGGTCGCCCGCGCCGATGGCGTCATCGGGGAAGACCGCCACGCCAACCGAGGCGCCCGGCGCCACGACGCGGCCGTAGATGGTGTGGGGCTTGGCCAGGCCGGCCACCAGGCGCTGGGCGCGGCGCGCCACGTCGTCGCCGTCGGAGATCAGCGCGAACTCGTCGCCGCCCAGGCGCGCCACCAGCTCGTGCGGCGCGGCGTCGGCGCGCAAGCGTTCGCCGATCTCGGCCAGGAAGATGTCGCCGGCGTGGTGGCCGAGCGTGTCGTTCAGGTGCTTGAAGCGGTCCAGGTCGATGACGAAGAGCGCGACCGAGCGGCCTTCGGCCTCGGCGGACTCCAGCCGTTCGCAGAGCTCCGAGGTGAACGCGCCGCGGTTGACCAGGCCGGTCAGCGAATCCGTCTGGGCCAGGCGCAGCGTCAGCTCACGCTCGGCTTCCAGCTCGGCGACGCGCGCGGTCAGTCCGGCATACTGTTCGGGGAGATCGAGCACGCTCGTGAGGGGTCCCAGAGGCTAACGCTTGTTAGTCCTCATCATCGGCCCCGGAAGGCCAACACCCCGTTAAACGATATGCCTAACCGGAACCTAAGCCGTGGCGGGCTCGGTCGCCGGCTCCTCGATCTGGTTCTCCCACTTGGCGACGACCGCGGCGGCCACCGAATTGCCGACCACGTTGGTGGCCGAGCGGCCCATGTCGAGCAGGTGGTCGACGGCCAGGATCAGCAACAGGCCGGCCTCGGGCAGGTTGAAGTAGGAGAGGGTGGCGGCGATCACCACGAGGGAGGCGCGCGGCACGCCGGCCATGCCCTTTGAGGTCACCATCAGCAGCAGCAGCATGGTGATCTGTTGGGCGATCGAAAGATGGATGCCGTAGACCTGGGCGATGAACAGGGTCGCGAAGGTGCAGTACATCATCGATCCGTCCAGATTGAACGAATAGCCGAGGGGCAGGACGAAGCTCGCGACGCGCCGCGACACGCCCCACTTCTGCAGCTCCTCCAGGGTCCGCGGATAGGCGGCTTCCGACGACGCGGTGGAGAAGGCCAGCAGGGCCGGGCTGCGGATGGCGGCGATCAGCTTCAGCGCCCGCGGTCCGACGATCAGGACCACCACCGCGATCAGCAGCGCCCACAACAGTCCGAGGGAGAGGTAGAAGCCGCCGACGAACTTGGCGTAGGTGCCCAGCACGTCCAGGCCTTGGGTCGCGATGGTCGCCGCCAGCGCCGCGAAGATCGCGAGGGGCGCCGTTTTCATGACGTAGCCCGTCACCTTCAGCATGATGGCGGCGCCCTGTTCGACCACCGCGATCACGGCGGGCGCACGATCGTCGATCGCCGCCACGGCGGTGCCGACGAACACCGAGAAGACCACGATCTGCAGGATCTCGTTGTTGGCCATCGCCTCGAAGATCGACCGCGGGAAGATGTGGGTGACGAACTCCTTCAGCGTGAACTTCGAGACGTCCACCACGTGGCCGGGGACGGCGTCGGGGATCGGCAGGGACAGGCCCGACCCCGGCTGCAGGATGTGGACCATGATCAGGCCAATGGTCAGCGAGACGATCGAGGCGCCGATGAACCAGCCCAGCGCCTTGATCCCGACGCGGCCGATGGTGGCGCTGTCCTCCATGTGGGCGATGCCCGCCACCAGGGTGGTGAAGACCAGGGGCGCGATGATCATCTTGATCAGCCGCAGGAAGACATCGGTGATGATCGAGAGGTTCTCGGCCACCGCCTTGGCCTGTTCGGGGCTGGCGTACTGGTTCACCGCCCATCCGACCGCGACCCCGAGCACCATGGCCGAGACGATAAGGATCGTGAAAATGCGGTTCATGAAGGAGGCCCGGCGATTTGAGACCGGCCTTTGTGGCGGGGAAGCCGGCCCTCGTCCATCCCGGCGTCTCGCAAGCGACGCTTCACGAGGCTATAAGGCCCCATGAAAGCAAAGACAGACGCAGCCGGCATCGTGGACCGGCTTGAACAAGAATACCGCACCACGGTCGCCAATCTCCGAAATGCGCTCAAGGATTTCATCGCCGGCGGGCCGCCGCCGGATAAGGCGCGCCGAATCAATGGCGACTTCAGCTATCCGGAGTTGCGCCTCTATTGGCCGGCCGGAGAGCCCTTCCCGCGGATCGGACGCGCCTATGCCCGCATCGGGCAGCCGGGTCACTACGCGATCACCATCACCCGGCCGCACCTCTTCCGGGACTACCTGATCGAGCAGCTCAGCCTCCTGATGCAGGACTTCAAGGTCGAGATCGAGGTCGCCCGCTCAAAGCAGGAGATGCCGTTCCCCTATGTGCTCGACGCCCAGGCCGCGGAGCTGGCCGACGTCAGTACGGCCGAGATCGCCCGGCACTTCCCGACCACCGAACTGGCCTTCATCGGCGACGAGATCGTCGACGGGTCCTGGGCGCAGGACGCCGACCAGCCCCGGCCGCTCGCGCTCTTCGACGGCCTGCGCACCGACTTCTCGCTGGCCCGGCTGACGCACTACACCGGCACCTCGGCCGAGCACGTGCAGCAGTACATCCTCTTCACCAACTACACCCGCTACGTGGACGAGTTCGTGCGCTGGGGCTGCGAGCAGCTTCGGGCCGGCGGCCCCTACAAGCAGCTCTCGGCGGCCGGCAACGTCATCGTCACCGCCGAGACGCCCGAGCCGGAGGCCTTCGTGGCCGCCGCCGCGTGGCGCAAGCACCAGATGCCCGCCTACCACCTGATGGCGGAAGGCCGCGCGGGGATCACGCTGGTCAACATCGGCGTCGGTCCGTCCAACGCCAAGACCATCTGCGATCACCTGGCGGTGCTGCGCCCGCAGGCCTGGCTGATGATCGGCCACTGCGGCGGCCTGCGCGGCAGCCAGACGATCGGCGACTATGTGCTGGGCCACGCCTACCTGCGCGACGATCATGTGCTGGACGAGGTGCTGCCGCCGGAAATCCCGATCCCGCCGATCGCCGAGATGCAGGTGGCGCTGAACCGCGCGGCCGAGATCGTCACCGGCGAGACCGGCGAGGTGCTGAAGCGGCGCCTGCGCACCGGGACGATCGTCACCACCGACGACCGGAACTGGGA
>JBOHKZ010000265.1:0-4956 GCA_050729355.1 Phenylobacterium sp.
GCCTACCACGCCGCCCCCCTGGCCTTCGACGTCAGCGCCGCCATGGGCGCCGGCTGCCCGCTGATCTTCATGGACAAGTGGGATAGCGAACTGGTCCTCAAGACCATCGCCGAGCAGAAGGTGACCCACCTGCACCTCGTGCCGATCATGTTCCAGCGCCTGCTGGCGCTGCCGGACGACGTGAAGGCGAAGTACGACATCAGCCACGTGCAGTACGTCGTCCACGGCGCGGCCCCCTGCCCGCCCGAGGTCAAGGCCGCGATGATCGAGTGGTTCGGCCCGGTGCTGAGCGAGTACTACGCCGGCTCCGAAGGCGGCGCGGGCTTCACCATCAGCTCCGAGGAGTGGCTGAAGAAGCCCGGCTCGGTGGGCAAGCGCCCCGAGCTGCTGGGGTCCAAGATCCTCGACGAGCAGGGCCAGGAATGCCCGACCGGCGTCGCCGGCACGATCTACCACCAGCTGCCGCCCGGCGGCGGCTTCACCTACTACAAGGACGAGTCCAAGACCCAGGCCAACCGGGTCGGCGACTACTTCACCATGGGCGACGTCGGCTTCTACGACGAGGACGGCTACCTGTTCCTCACCGGCCGCAACGCCGAGACCATCATTTCCGGCGGGGTGAACATCTATCCGCAGGAAGTGGACAACGAGCTGATCAAGCACGACGCCGTTGCCGACAGTTCCACCGTGGGCATCCCCCATGACGAGTGGGGCGAGCAGGTGAAGGCGGTGATCATGCTGAAGCCCGGCTACCAGCCCTCCGACGAGCTGGCGCAGGAGATCCTGGCCTTCGCCCGCATCAACCTGCCGGCCTTCAAGGTGCCCCGCAGCGTCGACTTCGTCTCCGACCTGCCGCGCTCGGAAGCCGGCAAGATCCAGCGCAACAAGGTCCGCGCCCCCTACTGGGAAGGCCGCGCGCGGCAGATCTAGTCGCCGGACCCCCTACCAACCCCTTCGTCGTCCTCCGGTCAGCCATCGGCTGATCCGGGGGGACCCAAGCGGCCTGGCCCGTTCTTCAACTCAGCTTGGGTCCCCCGGATCGTCCTTCAGACGACCGGAGGATGACGAATTTTGGGGTTGGGCGGCTCCCGATGAAGCAGGCGCCGAGCCTCCTCAGGCGGCGAATCCCGCCAGGGTGTTGGCGACGGCCAGCCACATGGCGCTTTGGGAGAGTGGAATACGCACGAGTTGCAGGCCCACCACGACCGCGGCGCCGACCAGGTAGGCCGGGTGCACGCGACCGCGGGTGCGCCAATCGTAGATCGCGCCGGCGAGGATAAGCACGTCGGAGACCAGACCGGCGCCCACCGTTACCGGGATCGGGGGCGACCCCGTAAGGCCAGGGCGTGCACCGGGTCCGCCGCCGGTGGCCATGACGAAGAAGACCCTCGCCACGGCCGCGTTCAACAGGGCGACGGTCGCCACCAGCATGAAGCGCTTGTGCCAGTCCGGTCGGTTGATGTTGGCGATCGCCGCGACGAACAGGACCGTGAACCCGCCCAGCGACGTCACCGGCACCACCAGGAATCGGCGCGCCACGTCGCCGTCCACGGGTATCCGGGCCACCATGCCGGCGATCGCCGTCGCCATGCCGATGAACAGCAGTCCGGTGGCCAGCGAAATTCCGGCGAGGCCCCAGGCGCGGTGGTGGTCGAGCCGGCCCTGGGCCGCCAGCCAGGTCTGAGAGAGCAGCAGCAGCGTCCAGGCGGAGAACAGAGCGCCATGGAGATGCAGCAGCGGACCGCCGACGAACGTCCCCGCAGCCAGCTGCAACCAATAGGTCTCGGCAAAGCCGCCGAACGCGACAGCGACGCAGGCGGCCGCCATCCAGACGTAGAAATAACCCGTGCTGGAGCGGGCCGGATTGAGAGCCGTCGCCACCATCTGTGCGTCCCCCGATGCCTGGTTCCTTCGCGCGGGAACATGACTCCATTCGACGAACAACGCTATCCCGCAACACGCGGTCACCAAGCGTGTTTTGGCGCTCAGCGCCGACGCATGGCATGAGCCCGCTGGAATTTGGCGAGGCGCACATGATCCCCTTCATCGACCTTCAGTCCCAAAGGAAGCGCCTGGGCCAGCCGCTCGAGGACGCCATCCTCAAGGTGGTCCGCTCCGGCGCCTACATCATGGGTCCGGAGATCGGCGAGTTCGAGCGCCAGCTCGCCGCCTTCGGCCAGGCGCCCTTCGCGCTGTCCTGCGGTTCGGGCACCGAGGCGCTGGTGCTGCCGCTGATGGCCTGGGGCATCGGCCCCGGGGACGCGGTCTTCTGTCCGTCCTTCACCTTCGCCGCCACCGCCGAGGCCATGCCGCTGGTGGGCGCGAGCCCGGTCTTCGTCGATATCGACCCCGACACCTACAACATGGACGCCGAGAGCCTGCAGGCGGCCATCGAGGCGGTGAAGCGCGAGGGCAAGCTCACGCCTAGGGCGGTCATTGCGGTCGACCTCTTCGGACAGCCCGCCGACTATCCCGCCATCGCCCGGGTCTGCGCCAAGCACGGACTGAAGCTGATCGCCGACTCCGCCCAGGGCTTCGGCTGCACCCTGAACGGCAAACATCCGATCCATTGGGCCGACGTCGCCACCACCTCGTTCTTCCCGGCCAAGCCGCTGGGCTGCTACGGCGATGGCGGGGCGGTGCTTTCGAAGGACGAGGGTTTCCATGACCTCCTGGTTTCGCTCCGCGTCCACGGCCAGGCGGTGAAGTCAGACATCGCCGGCAAGACCTTCGAGCACGACCCGAAATACCTGAACGTCCGTATCGGGATGAACAGTCGGATGGACACCATCCAGGCCGCGGTGCTGCTGGAGAAGTTAAAGATCTTCGAGGACGAGATCGAAGCCCGGAACCGGGTCGCCGACCGCTACGCCCACGGCCTCGGCGACCTCGTCTCGACGCCCAAGGTGATCGAAGGCGGCCTCAGTGTCTGGGCGCAGTACACCATCGAGACCAGGGATCGCGACGGCCTGGCCGCCCACTTGCGCGAAGCCGGCGTGCCGAGCGCCGTCTACTATCCGATCCCGATCCATCGACAGGGCGTCTATTCCGGCTACCCCATCGCGCCCGCCGGCCTCCCGGTCACCGACGCCAAGTCGCACGCGGTGATCAGTCTGCCGATGCATCCTTACCTGACGGTGGACGATCAAGATCAGGTGATCGCCGCGGTCCGCGCTTTCGTAAAGAAGAACGTCTGAACGGGGTCTGTTCTTCCCCGAAAACATGGTTAACGCCTATCGCCAAAGGTGCAGGAGCTAGAGGCCGAAATCTCTAAATTCGCCCGTCACGAGTATTTTTATTGTTAAGCCTTCCTTAATGCGGCAGTATTGATCGACAGCGCGTCTGGCGCTCCAGTTTTTGGGGGGACTATGCGTATCCAAGCTCTGATGGCCGGTGCGGCCATGGCCATTGTTGCGTCGGCCGCCGCGGTATCGGCAAACGCGGCCGAACTGGTGACCAACGGCAGCTTTGAAACCGGCAACCTCTCCGGCTGGACCCTGACGGGCAACACTGGTTTCTCTGCTTTCTCCAGCGTCGTGGACAGTACCCTCAACGGCGGCCAACACGCGTATCAGAACGGCGCCCTGGGTACGGATGGGATTATCAACCAGACAGTCGCCACCGTCGCCGGTCAGGCCTACGAATACAGCTTCTGGCTCATGAACTTCGCTCCGGGGGACAACGACTTCACGGCGTCGCTCGGTGGCGTGGTGCTGCAGTCGTTCGTCGATTCGGCCGCGTTCTCGTTCACCCACTTTACAGGGTCAGTCGTCGCCGCGACCAACAACGCGACGCTCTCCTTCGCATTTCGGAATGAGCCCTCGTACTGGCAGATCGACGACATCTCGCTCGCCGGGGTGCCTGAGCCGGCGTCCTGGGCCCTGATGATCACCGGCTTCATGGGCGTCGGCGCTGCGATCCGCGCCAACCGCCGCCGTCAGGCCGCTCTCGCCGCCTGATCCCGATGGAGATCCACATCGGCGCCGCCGGCCACAAGCCGGCGGCGTTGTCGTGTCCGGAAGGTCGCGTAGCTGTCACAGGCCTTGGGCAGACTAGCTTGACCGTGACAGTTCCGGACGTCCGTTTCCTCAACCATGCGCGCCCGTGCCGACTATCAGTCTGCGTTCGAGACCGGCCGGCGGTGGAGGAACTGGACCCGCCGGTCGAGGCCGCGCGCGAAATCGCCGACCTCTGGGCCTACGTCGAGGGCATGGTCTTTGGACGGAAGACCGCCGGGGTCGGCTAGCCCCAGAGCTCCTTCAGGTCGGCGGCGTGGTGTTCGCCCTGCGCCAAGCCCGCCTGCGCGGCGTCCGCGCGGCGCCGGAAGTCCATCAGGTTGGGGCCGAAGGCCTCGATGCTCGCCGCATCGGGCACGATGGTCACGACGGTCGAGCCGCCTTCCTTGAGGCTTTCTATCTCTTCGTCGAAGCGGGCCGCGATACGTTCCGCCGCCGCCCCGCCGGCCGCCCCCAGCCGCACCGCGACCACCACCACCAGGTCATAGCCCGCCGCCATGTCGGCGTTGGTGCTGGAGCGCATGCCGCCATCGATGTAGCGGCGGCCCTTCAGCGTCACGGGCGGATAGACCCCGGGGACGCTGCAGCTTGAGGCTACGGCGCGGGTGATCCCGACGCCGGAGGTCTTGGTCCAGAACTGGAAGCCGCCCGTCTCGGCGTCGACCGCCGTGCAGGCGAAGCCGCGCTCCGGCCAGGCGTCGTCGGCGAGTTCCGCGAAGGATCGGCCGAAGCTCGCGATGAACTCCTCCTCGCTGACGGTGTCCGCGGCGAGCGCAAAGGCCCCGATCTCCGCCCGGGCTTCGGCGGGATTGCGCACGCCGCCCTGCGCGTCGGCCATCAGGCTCATCAGCTTCGAAAGGTCGGCCGGCGCGCGGCCGCCCCCGCTCGTGCGCGGGCTCGCCGCGCGGGCGGCCTCCGCGAGGATCGGGTCGACCAGGGC
>JBOHKZ010000266.1:0-5927 GCA_050729355.1 Phenylobacterium sp.
GAGTACGCCGACCGGAAGATGGCCGAGGGCATGGACCGCGAGCAGGCCTTCGCCGCCGCCGGCAAGCGGATGTTCTGGCCGGTGGTCAACGGCACGCTGACCACGCTCTGCGCCTTCCTGCCCTTCATGTTCTGGAACTCGATCGCCGGGAAGTTCATGAGCTTCCTGCCGCTGACGCTGTTCTTCGTGCTGGGCGCGTCGATCTTCGTGGCGCTGATCTTCACCCCCGCGCTGGGCTCAATCTTCGGACGCCGGACCGCCGTCGACGCCGAGCATCTGGCCGAGATCGAAAAGTCCGAGCACGGCGACCCGCGCGAGATGAAGGGCTTCATGGGCTGGTACGCCCGGGCCATCGCCTATCTCGGTCGGCACCCGTTGCGGACCGTGGTGACGACTCTCGTCGTGCTGTTCGCCGTCGCCTTCTGGTTCGGCCACACCAAGCACCGCACCCTGTTCTTCCTCGACCAGGACCCCGAGCAGGTGACCGTCTTCGTCAAGGCGCGCGGCAACCTCTCGCCCGAGGCCCAGGACGGACTGATGAAGCAGGTCGAGAGCCGGCTGGTCGGCGTGAAGGGCATCCAGTCGCTCTACGTCCGCGCCGGCAGCAACTCCTCGAACGGCGGCCCCAACTCGCCGCCCAACGACACCATCGGGCGCATCCAGGTGGAGTTCCAGAAGTACGAGGACCGCAAGCTCCTGGGCATTCGAGGCAAGGACATCGCCAACGACATCCGCGGCCGGGTGAAGGACCTCGCCGGCATGGCCGTGGAAGTGCGCGAGCCCGAGGGCGGTCCGCCGACCGGCAAGGCCGTGCAGGTCCAGCTGACCAGCCACGATCCGCTCGCGCTCGACAAGGCGGCGAACATGATCAAGGCCAAGCTGGCCGCCGATCCGCAGCTCATCGAGTTGGAGGACAACCGCACCTCCCCCGGCATCGAATACAACCTGACCGTCGACCGCGAGGCCGCCGGACGCTACGGCGTCGACGTGCTCTCGGTCGGCCAGGCGATCCAGTTCCTCACCGGCGGCGTGCTGGCGGGCCGCTTCCGGCCGGACGACGCCGAGGACGAGCTCGATATCCGCGTCCGCTTCCCCACCGACGCGCGCACCGTGGCGGCGTTCGACCAGCTGAAGATCACCACCCCCAGCGGGCCGGTGCCGGCCTCCTATTTCGTCAAGCGCGTGCCCGCCCAGCAGGTCACCCAGATCCAGCGCCGCGAGGGCCAGCGGCTGGTGATCCTGCAGGCCAACACCCCGCCGAACATCGCCGCCAACCAGAAGATCGCCGAGCTGAAGCCCTGGCTCACCAAGGCCAACATCGACCCCAACGTCCGCTGGAAGTTCATCGGCGCCGACGAGGAAGGCGCGGCCGCGGCCGTCTTCTTCATGGTCGCCATGGCGGTGTCGCTGTTCCTGATGGCCGTGATCCTGCTCTGGCAGTTCAACAGCTTCTATGGGGTGCTGGTCACCCTGTCGGCGGTCGCGCTCTCCACCGTCGGCGTGCTCCTGGGCATCCAGGTGAACCTGATGCACACCTTCGACTACATCTCGGTGATCATGCTGGGGACCGGCGTCGTGGCCTTGGCCGGCGTCGTGGTGGGCCACAACATCGTGCTGGTAGACACCTTCTATCAGCTGCGGCGGCAGGGCTATCAGGCCGACGAGGCCGCCATGCGAGCCGGCGCCCAGCGCTTCCGGCCGGTGATGCTGACCACCCTGGTGACCGTCGTGGGCCTGCTGCCGCTGATGTTCCAGATCCACCCGAACTTCCACAACGGGCATATCGAGTACAAGGCGCCCGGCTCCGAGTGGTGGGTGCAGCTTTCCGGCGCGGTGGTTTGGGGTCTCTCGTTCGCGACCGTGCTGACGCTGGTGCTGACGCCGGCCCTGCTGGCCGCCCCGAAGGTCACCGCCGAGCGGTTTGGCCGCTATGGCCGCTGGATCCGCCAGCGCTTGGGCCTGCGTCCCAAGTCCCAGCCGGCGCCGAAGCCCTACGACATCCCCAAGGCGGCGGAATAGCCCCATGGCGGGGCTGACGTCCCGCCTGGCGGGCCCTGAGGACATCCCCGCCCTCGAGGCGGTGATGGCCGCGTCGATCGCCGAGCTGCAGCGCGGGTTCCTGAGCGAGGCGCAGATCGCGTCCAGCCGCATGGTCATGGGCCTCGACCGCCAGTTGATCGCCGACCGGACCTATTTCGTGGTCGAGACCGAGGGCCAGATCGCCGGCTGCGGCGGCTGGAGCCGGCGCGCCACCCTCTATGGCGGCGACCACACGCCGGGCCGCGACGCCGCTGTGCTGGATCCCGCGGTCGACGCGGCGCGGGTGCGGGCGATGTACACCCATCCGGACTTCGCGAGGCGCGGCGTCGGCGCCTTGATCCTGCGGCTCTGCGAGGACGCGGCGCGCGCCGAGGGCTTCACGCGCCTGGAGCTGATGGCCACCCTCTCCGGCCGTCCGCTATACCTGCGCGCGGGGTTCACGGACATCGAAGCCATCGAAGACAGCCGCGGCGGCGCGCCGGTGCCGCTGGTGCGGATGGGCAAGGGCATTCCTAATCGCTCCACCTCTGGGGGAGCTGTCAGCGAAGCTGACTGAGGGGGTCCCCCAAGGTCGGCGCAGACCCCCTCCGGCCGTTCGGGCCACCTCCCCCAGAATGGGGGAGGAACTGGGACTAGGCTTCCCGCGTCTGCCGCCGCCAGAGCGCGGCGTATTCGCCGGTCTTGGCCAGCAGTTCGGCATGGGTCCCGCGTTCGACGATGCGGCCGCGGCGCAGGACCAGGATCTGGTCGGCGTCGACGATGGTCGAGAGCCGGTGGGCGATCACCAGGGTGGTGCGTCCAGCCTTCACCTTGCGCAGGGTCTCCTGGATCGCCGCCTCGGTGGGGCCGTCCAGCGCACTGGTCGCCTCGTCGAGGATCAGGACGCGGGGGTTGGCCAGCAGGGCGCGGGCGATCCCCACCCTTTGGCGTTCGCCGCCGGAGAGCTTCAGGCCTCGCTCGCCGACCATGGTCGACATTCCGTTCGGCAGGCTGTCGATGAAGGGGCCCAGCTCGGCGGCCTCGGCGGCGGCGCGAACCTCATCCGTCCCGGCTCCTGGCCTTGCGAAAGCGATGTTGGCGTAGAGGCTGTCGTTGAAGAGCGCCACGTCCTGCGGCACCAGCGCCACCGCGCGCCGCAGCGAGGCCTGTTTCACCTGGCGCATGTCGAGGCCGTCGATCAGCACCCGGCCGCCGGCGTTCGGGTCCAGGAGCCGCATGGCCAGGCGCACCGCGGTCGTCTTGCCCGCGCCCGACGGACCGACCAGCGCAGTCGTCGTGCCGGGCGGGGCGTTGAAGCTGACGTCCTTCAGGCCCACCGAGCGCGCGTCATGCTGGAAGCCCACATGCTCGAAGGCGATCGAGGCGCCCTGCCCGCCGGCCGGCGGCAGGTCGACGGCGTCGTCGGCGTCGACGATATCCGGCTGGATATCGCGCAGCGAGACCATCTGCTCCATGTCGATGAACGCCTGGCGGATCTCGCGATACTGGAAGCCCAGCATCCCCAGCGGCGCGTAGAGACCGCTCAAGAGGAAGATCGCCGTGGTCACGTCGCCGATCCGCAGGTGGCCGCCGGCGACCTCGAACCCGGCCATGACGGTCAGCGCCGCCAGGCCGACGTTCAGGATCACCGACTGGGCCCCGTTCAGCAGGTTCAGCGAGGAGTTGGCCCGCGCGCTGGCGTCGACGTACTCGGCCATCGCCGTCTCGTAGGACCCGACGATGCGATCCTCGGCTCCGAAGGTCTTCAAGGTCTCGTAGTTGATCAGGGCGTCGGACGAGAGGCCGGCCACGCGATTGTCGGTGTCGTTCAGCTCGCGCCGGTGCGACAGCCGCCAGTCGGTGATCTTGAAGGTCACCACGGCGTAGATCACCAGGGTGATGAAGGCGGTGATCGCGAAACGCCAGTCGAGCCTGACCACCATCACGACCATGGCCAGAACCAGCTCGACCATGGTCGGGCCGAGGTTGAAGATCAGGCTACGGATCAGGAAGTCGGTGGAGCGGGCCCCGCGGTCGATGATCCGCGACAGGGTTCCGGTCTGCTTGGTCTGATGGAAGTCGAGCGACAGGCCGAGCGCATGGGCGAAGGTCTCGACCGCCGCCTTCGCCATGGTCGATTGCGAGACGCGGGTGAAGATCGCGTCGCGGGCATAGGGCGCGCAGGCCGCCACCAGCCGCAGCCCCGCGAAGGCCAGCGCCAGGACGATGAAGGTCGCGCCGATGGCGACGCCGCCCTGGGCGACCGGCTGCAGGGTGTTGATCGCGTCGCCCAGCATGACCGGGGCGATGACGCCGCAAAGCTTGCCCACGAACACCAGGACCAGGGCCGCCCCGATGCGCAGGCGCAGCTGCGGCGCGCCGGAGCGCATCACCAGGCGGCCGAGATCGGCCATGGAGGCCCAGAACTCGAACTTCGCCGCCGCCGGGGCCACGTCGCCGCCAAAGCGGCGCGTCATTCCAGGGTGCGCGAAAGCCAACCGGTGCTCCGTCAGTGAACGAGGATGGTGGATTGCACGCCGCCGCCAGGCGTCATCCAGTCGACCCGCAGGCCGGCCTGGGTGAGCTGGCTACGCAGTGGACCCTGCGCAAGGGGCGCGGGCGGCGACACCTGGAACACCACGGCGTCGGAAAAGCCGTCGCCGGACGCCTGCACTTGATGCGATCCTGGCCGGATCACCGAGGTGGAGCCCGGACCCGGCACGCTGGCGTCGTAGTGGCCGGTGGCGTCGGCGCGGCCCTGGGCGATCAGGCGGCCGTCGAAGTGCAGCAGGACGTTGGAGCCTGCCGGAGCCGCGGCTGAGACCTCCAGGCCGCCGCCGCGATCGAAATCTATCGCCCGCAGGCCCGGCTTGGCGAGGCCGTCGATGCGACGCGCGCCGGCGCCGGCGCGGAGCAGCGCGGCCTGCCCCTGCGGCGTCACCATCAGATAGCCTTCGGCCTGCGCCGAGCGCCCGGCCACCGTCGCGGAAAGGCCGTAGATGCGCGGCTCGGGGATGGCGCCAAGGCCGAGCGACCACCGGCCCTTGTCATCGACGTCGGCCAGCACGGCCTGGCCGGCAGGAGAGGCCAATCGCACGCGCCCGCCCTGCGGCCCCAAGCCCGAGAGGGTGACGCCGCCGGCCGTGAGCTGCACGCGATTGACGCTGGGCGGGATCAGGTAGCCTGCATCCTCGGCCAGCGCGTCGCCGCCGCCCTTGGCCGCGCGCTTGCCGCCGCCACAGCCGGCAAGGCCGACCAGCACTGCGGCCAAAAGGACCGTGGCGCCCACAAGAGACTTCACCGGAACCACCGCTTGGTTGAAACTCCTTAACCCCGAGCCTAGCTAATCGGGCTTTCGCCGCGCGCCCGCAAGCGCTCGACCCTCCCGGAGTACCATCTATGGCGCCTGCCGCCGCCCGCCTTCAGTCCGTGTGCGTGTTCTGCGGATCCGCCGATGCCGCCGACCCGGCCTATCTGCGCGCCGCGAACGAGCTTGGCCGGGCCCTGGCTGAGGCAGACCTGAAGCTGGTCTATGGCGGCGGCGGCGTCGGCCTGATGGGCGCCACGGCGCGTGGCGCGCACGACGCCGGCGGCGCGGTGCTCGGCATCATCCCGGATTTCCTGGTCGGCCGGGAACGCGCGCTCGACAGCGTCGAGACCGTCGTCGTCACCTCCATGCATCAGCGCAAGCAGATGATGTTCGAGCAGTCGGACGGCTTCGTGATCTTGCCGGGCGGCGTCGGCACCCTGGAAGAGGTCGTCGAGCTGCTCTCCTGGCGCCGCCTCGACCTGCACGCCAAGCCGGTGGTGTTCTACAATCCGGACGGCTTCTGGGACACGCTGTTCGCCGCCTTCCAGACCGGCGTCGACGCCCGCCTGACGCCGCCAGAATTCATGCGGACCTGGGT
>JBOHKZ010000267.1:0-23145 GCA_050729355.1 Phenylobacterium sp.
GCACCGAGAAGGTCCAGGCTGTGCTGGTGGTGTCGCACCCGGCGAGCGTACCGCAGGCGGCGGTGGCCACGCTGTCGGGAATGCCGAACGGGTTGTTGTTGAAGGTGGTGATCGTCTGCTGCGTCTGGACGAAGCTGCCGATGTCCTTCTTGAACAGCGCCAGAGAGATCAGCGAGTCCGGGTTGAAGTACCACTCGACGCTGAAGTCATAGGTCTTGGCGCGGAACGGCTCGAGCAGCGGGTTGCCGGAGGTCACCGTGCGCGAGGCGCCGGAGACGCTGACCGTCGCGCCCGGGACCAGGTTGCCCAGGTTCGGCCGCGACATGACCTTGGCCGCGGCGAAGCGGAGCAGCAGGTTCTGGACCGGCTCGACCACCAGGTTGAACGACGGCAGCGTGTCCGAGTACTTCCGATCGACCGTCACCAGCAGCGGCGCGCCCGAGAGGAAGGTGAAGCCCGAGGCGCTCTGATCGGTATGGACATAGCGCACGCCGATATTGCCGCGGACCGGCATGCCGCCGATTTCGGTTTTCCAGTCGGCCTGCAGGTAGCCGCCCTCGTCCTTTTCCTCGACCTTGTTGTTGTTGCCGAGCGCGGGTTCCGGGCCGAGCCGGAAGGCCCCGCCGAACGCGGTGGGGTCGTAGAGGAAGAGGGTATTCTTCGCCACCTCGAGGTTTGGCACCAGCCAGTTCACCGCGGTGCCGGTCGGTGCGGACAGGCCCGAGGTGTTGAGGCTGGTGATCGTCGAGTAGCTGGCCAGCGGGATGGCGCCCAGGGCGGCCGGGATCACCGCTTCCTGGTTGGCCGTCGTGCCGTTGGAACGGCGCAGCTCGGTCGTCTCGAACTTGTACTTCTTGTAGTTCAGGCCGCCCGAGAACGTCAGGGTCTCGTTGGGCGCGAAATAGATGTTGCCCAGCACAGTGTCGTAGCTGTTGTCCGCCGTCTGCGGGCGCTCGCGGACCTGGGTCAGCAGCCAGGACGTCGGGGCGTTCAGGTTCGCGCTGCCGTAGCTCAGCAGCGGCACGCGGCCCTGGCTGTAGTCGTAGCTGTAGTTCTGGACGTTGAGCTGGTCGAAGGTCAGCGTCGTCTGGATCGGGTTGTCGAACTTCGACTTCGAGGTGCCCGCAAGGAAGTTGACCCGCCACTGGTCGTTGAACTCGTGCTCGGCGGTGAAGGTGATCTGGTCGAACTTGGTGTCCAGGATATCGAAGCGATCCTCGACCCGCAGGTCCACGTTGTTGAAGGTCCCTTTGACCAGCGTGTTCGAGGAATCGATCGTCGCGGCGGTGACGTCGGTCTGGGCGATGCCGCAAGTCCCGCTCGCCGTGGTCGCCGCAGTGCAGACGCCGCCGACACTGAACGACGGCGCTTCAAGGTAGCGCTCCTCGCGGGTGCCCTTGAAGTGCGCGTAGAGCACGTCGAGGTTGGCCGAGGTCCTGTCGGTCGGCTTCCACTGCAGCGAGCCGGTCACGCCCAGCCGCTCCTGGTGGCCGGTATAGTCGTCGAAGCGCGGGAAGCGCGGGTGATAGGCGGCGTTGACCTGCGCCAGGGTCGCCCCGGCGGTCGGCGTCACCGAACGAAAGCCCGGCGAGAACGCGTTGCCGGTCGCCCAGCGCACCGTCGAGGTGCCGACGTCCTTGATGTCCCGCTCGGCGTAGGCGACCGAGAGAAGCGCCCCGAAGGTCCCGTCCATCCAGGTGTTGGAGATCAGGAAGGCGCCGCGCGGATTGGTCTTCTCGGAGAGGTCGTTGTAGCCGGCCTGCCCCGAGACCACGAGGTTGAAGCCCTTGTAGTCGAACGGCCGGGCCGTCTGCAGGTCGACGGTCGCGCCCAGCGAGCCTTCTTCCGTTTCCGCCGAGGCGGTCTTGGTCACCGTGATCGAGTTGAAGAGGTCCGAGGCGAAGACGTTGAAGTCGAAGATCCGGCCGCGGTTCACACCGCCGTTGGCGTCCGAGGACCCCGTGGTGGTGAGCGCCTCCATGCCGTTGATGCGCACCCGCGTGAACTGGGGCCCGAGGCCGCGAACGGAGATGTTCTTGCCCTCGCCACCGTCGCGGGCCAGCGCCACGCCCGGGATCCGCTGGATCGATTCCGAGAGGTTGAGGTCGGGGAACTTGCCGATGTCTTCGGCGAGGATGGAGTCGGACGTGACCGCCGAGTCCTTCTTCAGCTCGAGCGCCTGTTGCAGGCTGCCGCGGAAGCCGGTGACGACCACCTCTTCAACGTCGGCAGGCGCCGCGGCTTCCGCCGCCATCGCCGAGCCGCAAGCGAGCGTCGCGAAAGCCAGCGTTGCGAGCGAAGCGCTGCTCAGCAACCGGACGCCAGACGCGATGAAACCTTCGCGAGCCATGTCTTTTCCCTCCCTGGCGAGTCGCCCGTCAGTACACCGCCGACAGGTCAGGCGCGTCCCCGCGCCACTCGCGTTCCCTTATGACACCGGTGTCATTTCTTATCGTAGGATTCGTATGACACCGGTAGCAACGGGGAATAAGCCATGCTTCTCGCCGCCTCGCAAGCCCCCGGGAAGCGTTGCCTGCGTCGTACCGCGCCTCTCGGTGCGCGCGTCGTGGGAATTTCGCGGGGTCGGGGCCTGTCAGGCCACATCCCCGCCGCCTTGGAAGGCCCTAGCCGAGGAATATCCATCCCTGGGGCAGCGCCGCCAATCGAACCCCTTCCAGGATCAGCTGATCGGTCGCTCCGATACGCACGATCGTGTCGTTCCCGAGCTGCTCGACCCGGTAGGTCGTATTGGGATCCAGCTGAACGCGATCCCCAGCGCTGAAGTCGAGCACGCGATCCACGCCGGCGCCGGCGAAGAAATGGAAGGTGTCTGCTCCAGGTCCACCCCTGAGCACGTCCGAGCCCAGATCGCCGGACAGCCAATCGTCCCCCTCGTCGCCGTCGATGAGGTCGTTGCCCTGGCCGCCCCTGATCGTGTCCGCGCCGATGCCGCCCGAAGCGGTGTCGTCGCCCAGGTTGCCGTAGACGATGTCGTCGCCGCTCTCTCCATAGAGCGTGTCGTCGCTCTTGCCGCCGAGCACCCAATCGTTGCCGCCTCGGCCGTAGAGGATGTCATTCCCCTCGTTGCCGTTGATGTCATCGAAGTCGGGGCCGCCCAGGATCAGGTCGTCGCCGGCGTCGCCGCGCAGGTAGCTGGCGCCGGTCCCACCGTCGATCGTATCGGCGCCGTCGCCGCCGAATACGGTGTCGTATCCGCCATTGGCGGCCACGGTGTCGTTGCCGCCATAGCTGCGCAGAAGGTCACCGAACGCCGAGCCCTTGAACTTGTCGGCGCCGAAGAAGATCGCGGCGAAAGCCGTCTGTGCGTCACCCGTGTCCAGCAGCGCAATGAAGGTGTCGACGGGGAAGTCGAGGCGATTGATGTCAAACTGCAGCCCGTAGTCGAGATACTCCTGGATGTGATTGAGCGACCCGCCAGTCAGCAACCCCGGGGCTGCGTAGTCGAACTCACCGAACAACTGATCGCTATCACCACCGCCATAGTCCGCGACGATCTGGCTGTCGGTGTGGACGTTAACAACGCCAGTAGCGAAGAAGTTTATATTCAGGGTGTCCATGTTGACGGCCATCAAGGCGACGGCTTCTACAGGGAGCGGCGGCGGAAGAGTAATCGGCCCGGTTATCATCGACGAATAGCCCCCGCAGGTTCTCTTCCGATCGACCTAAGCGGCGCATGGCGACAACCGCAATTTAGGTAAATTAGGATTCCAGAAGGGCGCGTTCGCGCGCGCAAACAACGAAAGCGACCCTACCGCAGGCGGCCCTTTTTGTCAGGAAGACCGCTGGCTATGCCCGGTTTCCGAGCCTCCGCTCCAGTTCGCCGAACGGCCAGGGAGCCGCCTGCAGGACCGTCCGGTGGAACTCGGGCCAGGCGGCGCGGCGGGCGGGACGCAGGCGGCTGAGCGTCAGCGCGCCCAGCCCTTCCGCCGCGGCCTTGCCCGGCGTCTGGATCATCCGATCGACGTCGGCCTCGATGCTGATGAAGGCGATCGACTGTCCTTGCAGCGCGGTCATGGCCGCGATGGCCTGCTCGCGGCTCCAGGCGCGGGCGTGCAGGCCGGTGTCAGCGACAACCCGCCCGATCCGGAAGAGCCGCCATTGCAGGAAGCCGATTTCGCCCCGCGGATCGTCCGCATAGGCGCCCAGGTCGGCCGCGAGCTGTTCGGCATAGGTGGCCCAGGCCTCGGAAAACGCCGGGGCTTGGCGGACGCGCTGGGCGTCCGCCGCTTCCTGCAGCGGGAGCAGCAATAGGTGGCCGGGCGTGAGTTCATGGAAGGCGACACTGGGCAGGGTCCAGGAAGGGCGATCGCGGATGGCCTTGAGGTCGACGTAGTAGGCGCCCGGCTGGCCGTCGCGCGGGGGTTCGCGGTAGCCGCCACGACCCTTGGCTTCGTCGGCCGCGGACATCCGCCGCACCTCGGCCGGCGCGATCGGCAGGTCCCCGAACGCGGCGGCTAGCCGAGGCCGCATCGCCGCGAGCCGGGCGTTCATGTCCGCCACCGCCAGGTCCCGGCCGGACTGATCGTCCGGATAGAGCCAGCGAGGGTCCTTCGCCAGCGCCCGAAGCCGAGCGCCGACGTCCCCCTCGGTCAGGCCCTGGCCCCGCAACAGTTGGTCGGCGCGGGCCTGCAATTTGTGGGTCGCCGCAAGCGCCAGCTCATGAGCCGCCCCGGGGTCGACCACGCCGCCGTACGCCAGGGCCAGCGCGCGTCCGTAGTCGTCGGATGGCGCGGCCAGCGCCGGAGCGGCGAAGCCGGCGAAAGCCGCGCCGATGAGCATCCTGCGGTTCAGCATCGGCGGCACGCTAGCCGCCCAAGGCGCGCAATGCTACCGGTGTCAGACGGCTTGGAGGATCGTCCATGCGCCCTCATCTCGACCGCCGCACCCTCGTGGGTCTGGCCGTGGCGACGCCGGCGCTGGCGGCGGCGCAACCCCTCCCCGACCCTGCCGAGACCGTCCGCCTCTGGCCGGGCAAGCCGCCTGGCGCGCCGGCCGTCCTGCCGACGGAACAGATCGTCGACCGGGTGAAGACCTCCGGCTTCCAAGATCGATTCGTCACCGGAATCGGCGAGCCGCTGATGACCGTCTTTCGCCCTGCGCGGCCCAACGGCGCCGCCGTGCTGATCGCGCCGGGCGGCGCCTACATCCGCGTGGTGATCGACAAGGAGGGCTTCGAGGTCGCCCATCGGCTGGCGGCCGCCGGGATCACCGCCTTCGTCCTGCGCTACCGCCTGCCGAAGGAGGGCTGGACGAAAGCCGCCGACGCGCCGCTGCAGGACGCCCAGCGCGGCATCCGGCTGATCCGCGCCGGGGCGGCAGGCTACGGCGTCGACCCCAAGCGCATCGCGGCCATGGGCTTCTCGGCCGGCGGCCACGTCATGGCCTCGCTCGCCACGCGCCATCAGGCGCAGGTCTATCCGGCGCAGGACGCCGCCGACCGGATCGATGCGCGACCCGACCTTTCGGCGCTGCTCTATCCGGTGATCGACATGGCCAGCCCGCTTGCCCACCCCGGATCGCGCGAGGCGTTGCTCGGAGCGAACCCGACGCCGGCGATCGAGGCCGCCTATTCGCCGCAGCGCCATGTGGACGCGACGACCCCGCCCACCTTCCTGGTCCACGCCGCCGACGACCCCGGCGTGCCGGTGGACAACAGCCTGAACTACCTGGCCGCCCTTCGCGCCGCCAAGGTCCGGGCCGAGGCGCACATCTTCGAGGAAGGCGGCCACGGCTTCGGCATCTATCTGGCCCGCGGCAAGCCGGCCCACGCCTGGCCGGAGCTCTTCCTCGCCTGGGCCCAGCGCCGCGGCCTGTTCGCCTAACCCTTCGGCTGCGCCGACAGCCAGTCGATCAAGGCGCCCATGTTCTGGATGTAGGTCCCCGTCGAGATGCCCATCTGCGGCTTGTCGGTCGGATAGGGCGAGGTGTCGGTCGCGTCGCCCACGTGGGTCTGGGAATAGTCCTTGTCGGCCGTCGCAGGCGGCTTGGCGCCCGTATAGGGATTGCTGGTCGCCACCAGCGGCGTCGGCCAATAGCCCTGGGTGTTCAGACTGCCCATCAAGGCCTGGACCTTCTCGACGGGCGTTCCGGCCTTGGCCTTGTCCTGCAGCCGGACGTTGAGGTCCGAGGTCTCCAGGTCGCGGTCGGCGAAATAGCGTGGCAGCGGCACCAGGTTCCTGGCCGTCAGCGGCGAGTTCTTGGTGACCACCGCCGGCGGCGTCGCCTTCAGCGCTTCGTAGCGGCGGCGCAGGCCCGGCACGTCCAGCTTGCGATAGGCGCCGTAGTGGGCGAGCAGCTTCTCGGGCGTATAGTCCCAGTAGTACTCGCCGTTGACGATGTTCGAGCCGCGGCGGTGCACGTAGATCGGCCGGTCGGTGCCGATCTCGATGTAAGTCGGATGGGTCTTCCCGTCCTTGGTCGGCTGGGCGAGCTTCACCTTGTCGAGCCAGTCCAGCGCCTCGGGCACGCGGGCCAGGAACTTGGTGTCGCCGGTCAGCTCGTAGAAATTCATCAGCTGGGTGACGTTGTTGGCCGTGGTGTGGGTGGTCAGCGCATCGGGCTCGTAGGTGCGGGCGCCCACCGGCTTCAGGTCCGCCACCGTGTACTGCATGCCCCAGCCCGGCTGCGGCGCACCCTGCTGGGTGACGATGAAGCTGTTCATCGCCCGGTTGATCGCACCGAGCGCCCGCTGATCGCCCAGCGACTGGTAGACCATGATCAGGAACTTGATGTTCTCGCCGGCCACGTCGTCGTTGAAGGTGATGAACGAGGTGTAGTCCGGCTTGCCGTGGTGCGAGAACTCGTTCTTCAGCGGGTAGCGCTGCGGCCAGCCGCCGATCGGGTACTGCGCTTCCAGGACGAAGTTGATCGCCTTGTCGAGCGCCGGCTTCCACTTCGGATCGTGCTTCTCGACGTAGAGCCGCAGCAGGAACTGCATGGCCTCGGACGTGCCGGCGTCATCGAAGGTGGCGTTGCCCCACAGGTGCTGGAATTCCTCCATCCGCCAGGCGTTGGCGCCGTAGGTCGCGTACCAGTCCTTGAGCGAGCCCTCGCCGCCGAAGTCGATCAGGTAGTTCCAGCCGCCCGCCGCGTTCTGGCCCCAGATCAGCGCCTCGGCCGCCTTCTCGGCGGCGCGGTAGTAATATTCGTCGCCGGTGGCGTGATAGGCGTCGAGGAAGAGGTGCCCCATGGTCCCGGTGCCCGGCGGCTGCACCCAGATCTGGGTCGGCTTGGCCTCCAGCTCGCCCCAGCGGCGCGACATGTCGGCGGTGTAGGACCACACATAGCCGCCGTTGTAGGCGACCTTCTCGACCATGAACTCGGTGGCCTTGCGCATGGTCGCCTCGACCGCCGCCTTGTTCGGCGCCGCCTGGGCCGCGCCCACGCACGTCAGCGCAATGACGCCGATCAGCGCCGCAAACCTCGTCCGGATCATGGTCCACCCTCCCGCACTTTTGAGGATTGATAGCGCGTATGATACCGGTGTCATAGTCTCTCCGCACATACGGGAAGAAGCGCATGCAGACGACGCGACGCGGCACGGTGCTGGGCGGCCTGGCCCTGGCGATGAGCGCCGCAACACCGGCCTTCGCCGCGGGCGAAGCGCCCGTCGCTCGCACCACGGCGGGGCGGGTGCGCGGCTACCTCGACAATGGGATCTGCGCCTTCCGCGGTATCCGCTACGGCGCGACAACGGCCGGCCGGCGCTTCCAGCCGCCGCTCCCGCCGGAACCCTGGCACGACATCCGCGAGGCCGTCGAATACGGCCCCGCCTCGCCGCAGCGGCGCGAGTCCGGGGCGACGAGCGAGGACTGCCTCTTCCTCAACGTCTGGACGCCGGCGCTCCGTGACGGCCGCAAACGCCCGGTGATGGTCTACATCCACGGCGGCGCCTATTCGAACGGCTCCGGGTCGAGCCCGCTCTACGACGGCGTTCGGCTGTGCAAGCGCGGCGACGTTGTCGTGGTCAGCCTGAACCACCGGCTGAACGCCTTCGGCTACGCCTATCTCGCCCGGCTCGCGCCGGGGTTCGCCGACAGCGGCAACGCCGGCCAGCTCGACCTGCTGCTGGCGCTGAAATGGGTCGCCGACAACATCGCCGAGTTTGGGGGTGATGCCGCCCAGGTCATGGTGTTCGGCCAGTCCGGCGGGGGCGCCAAGATCGCCACCATGATGGCCATGCCGGCGGCCAAGGGCCTCTTCCACCGCGCGGCCACCATGAGCGGCCAGCAGGTCACCGCCTCCGGACCCGGCAACGCCACGCAGCGCACGCTCGCCTGGCTCGACGCCCTGAAGCTCAGACCGCAGGACGCCGCCCAGGCCGCGCAGGCGCCCGTCGAACGGCTGGTCGAGGCGCTGGGGATCGAAGACCCGGTGCTGGGGTTCGGCGGCCTCTACTTCGGCCCGGTGCTCGATGAGCGCTCGCTGATCCGCCACCCGTTCTATCCCGACGCGGCCGCGCAATCGGCCGCCATCCCGATGATCATCGGCAACACCCACGACGAAACCCGCGCCTTCCTCGGGAACGATCCCAGTAATTTCAGCGTGGACTGGCCCGCCCTCTCCGCCAAGCTCACCCAGGCCAACATGCGCGTCGACATCGATCCGGCCACGGTGATCGCCGAGTACCGCCGCGTCTACCCGGCCTATTCCGCCAGCGATGTGCTGTTCGCCGCCACCACCGCCGCCCGCTCCTGGCGCGGCGCGATCATCGAAGTCGAGGAACGCGCCAAGGCCGGCCACCCGACCTGGGCCTACCAGCTAGATTGGGCGACGCCGGCGGACGGCGGCAAGTACGGCGCGCCGCACGCCTCCGACATCCAGTTCGTGTTCGACAACATCGCCAAGCCGGGCGCGACCGCCATCGGGCCTACCGCCCAGCCCATGGCCGACCAGATGAGCGAGGCCTTCCTGGCCTTCGCGCGCACCGGCGACCCCAACTGCAAGGCGATCCCGAGCTGGGAGCGCTACGGGATGCAGCGCCGCCAGACCATGGTCTTCAACACGCCCTCGAAGCTCGTGGACGACCCGCGCGGCGCGGAACGGCGCCTCTTCGAAAAGGTCCCGTTCGTGCAGGCCGGGACCTGAGCTTCGTCTAGACGACAATATCGACCGCCGTTTCAGCCGGCGGAGGCGCGGTCGGCGCCACGGGCGCGGGCGGCGCATGCTTGGCGCGGGCGAACTGCGACACGAGCGCTCCGAAGTCGGCGCCTTTTACCGCCGGGTCGGCAGCTTTCGCCTGTTGGGCCGGATTGAGGTCGCCGCCGGCGGCCTTGCCATGGGGTCCGTGGACCTTGGCGTGCGCAGCGATGGCGGCGGCGGCGGAATGGACGGAAAGGCTCATTGGTCGGGTCTCCTTCCAAAGCGCCGCTGCAAGGCCTGTGCCATTTCGGGACCGGGACTGGGCGGGCGGGCTGGACTGCAGTAGCTTGACCTTGGAGACGGGGACGTGGCGATGGACGGGGTCGATGACCAATCGAGCGGCCATGGGCCCGACCGTAGGTCGGTCCTGCAACTCACCGCGGCCGCAGCTGTCGCCGGGGCAGGGAGCCGCGTGAACGCCGCCGCGCCGCCTTCCGACATTGTTGCGATGGGCGCCGTCGCGCTGGCCGGCGCGATCCGCGCGAAGAAGGTCTCGTGCGTCGAGGTGATGGACGCCTATCTCGACCAGATCGAGAGGGTGAACCCGAAGGTCAATGCGATCGTGGCCTTGCAGGACCGCGGCGACCTCCTGCGCCAGGCCAAGAGCCGCGACGCCGACCTGGCCAGCGGCAAGGCTGTCGGCCTGCTGCACGCCTTCCCGCACGCGGTGAAGGACCTGCAGCCGGTGAAGGGCATCCGCTACACGCAAGGGTCGCCGATCTTCAAGGACGTGGTCGCCACGACGGACAGCGTGATGGTCGAGCGGTTGCGGAACGCCGGCGTGATCTTCGTCGGCAAGACCAACACGCCGGAGTTCGGGCTGGGCTCGCACACCTTCAACCCGGTCTACGGCGTCACCCGCAACGCCTATGATCAATCAAAGTCGTCCGGCGGCAGCAGCGGCGGGGCGGCAGTCGCCCTGGCGCTCCATATGGCGCCCCTGGCGGACGGCAGCGACTACGCCGGCAGCCTTCGAAACCCGGCAGGTTGGAATGCGGTGCTGGGCTTCCGGACAAGCTTCGGCCGCGTGCCCATTCAGGCGAAGGATAGCTGGCTCCCCTCGATGGGCGTCGCCGGGCCGATGGCCAGGAGCGTCGCCGACCTGGCCCTGCTGCTCTCCGTCCAGGCCGGTTACGATCCGCGGGCGCCGCTGTCGATGGAAAGCGGCGGAGCCCAATTCCTCGGACCGCTGCAAGGCGACGTGAAGGGCAAGCGCATCGCCTGGGTTGGCGATTTCGGCGGCTTCACGCCGTGCGAACCGGGCGTGCTGGAGACCTGCCGGACGGCGCTGAAGACCTTCGAGCGGCTTGGATGCGTCGTCGAGGACGCGCGCCCGGATTATCCGGTGGAGAAAGTCTGGCAGTCGTTCATTCGCCTGCGCGGCTGGCAGCAGGGTGGAGCCATCCTCGCGACCTACAACAATCCGGCCCAACGGCCGCTGCTCAAGCCCGAAGCCGTATGGGAGGTCGAGACCGCGCTGAGGCTATCGGCCTTTGACGTCATGGCGGATTCGGTCGTGCGCACCGAGTGGAGCCAGGCCGTGCGCCAGCTCCTGGAGCGCTACGACTACATCGTGGCGCCAACCGCCCAGGTGTTCCCATTCGACGCCGAGGAGACCTGGCCGCACGAGATCGCCGGCCATCGGATGGCGACCTATCACGAGTGGATGGAGGGGGTCTGCCTGATCACCATGTCGGGCTGCCCGGCGCTGGCGGTCCCGGGTGGCATGGGCCCCAAGGGCCTGCCGATCGGGCTGCAGATCGTGGCCCCTGTCCATCAGGAGATGGCCTGCCTGAAGCTGGCCGCCGCCTACGAAGCCGCCGATCCCTGGTGGCTGAAACGCCTGCCGCCGCTGCTGAACAGCCGAGCGGCTTAAGGCGAGACCCGCGTCCGCGCTGCCTGCGATCTGCGGGTCAGCCGTCCCAGGATTTGGCCGACGCCAGGTGAACGAACGAGAGCGTAGGCGCCGTCCCCGGCCGCGGCCTGGATGCCAAGAAGCGCGAGCCACACCAGGGGAAGCTCAGCTCCGGCCTTGGTGAAGTAGAAGCCTTTGCGGACCAGCCAGAACTGGGCGGCTCCCAGCATCATGGGCATGGCGTAGAGAGCCACATATCGCGGCGCCACGCCTGGGATCAGGAGGAGAGCGCCGGCAAGTTCGGCGCTGAGCACGTAGGCCGGAACGAAGGCCGGATAGCCGGCCGACACCAGATTGCTCCACCAGGCCTGAACGCCGCCCGGCAGGACGGCGAACTTCCAGTAGAGGTGCGCGATGAACAGGGCGCCGAGCAGGAGCCGGAGCAGCAGCGCCGTTCGCGAACCGTCGGAAGGTCGATCGTGTGTCATGGGCGCCCCCGCGTCCCGACAACCGTAGCACGGAAGGCGGAGAGATCAGCGCGCCAGCCAGCCGCCATCCACCGGGACGACGGCGCCGTGCATGTAGTCGGAGGCCTTGCTGGCGAGGAACACCGCAACGCCCGCCAGGTCCTCCGGCTGCCCCCAGCGGCCGGCCGGGATGCGCTCCATGATCTGGCGGCTGCGGGTCTCGTCGGCGCGCAGGGCCTCGGTGTTGTTGCTGACGAAATAGCCGGGCGCGATGGCGTTGACGTTGATCCCCTTGGCCGCCCACTCGTTGGCCAGCGCCTTGGTGAGCCCGGCCAATCCACTCTTCGACGCGGTGTAGGACGGCACCCGAACGCCGCCCTGGAACGAGAGCATCGAGGCGACCTGGATGATCTTGCCGCCACGGCCTTCGGCGATCCAGCGCTTGCCGACCGCCTGGCTGAGGAAGAAGGCGGTCTTCAGGTTGGTGTCCATCACCGCGTCCCAGTCGGCCTCGGTGAACTCCGCGGAGTCGGCGCGACGGATGATGCCTGCGTTGTTGACCAGGATGTCGATGCGGCCCGTGGCGGCGTAGGCCTCGAAGAGCACGCGGGGGATCGGCTCGGTGGAGCCGAGATCCGCGGAGATCGCATGCAGCTTGCGGCCCGTGTCGGCCACCATCTTCGCCGTCTCGTCCGGCGCGCTACGGCCGACGGCGATGATGTCGGCGCCGGCCTGCGCCAGGCCGACGGCGATGGCCTGGCCAAGCCCGGTATTGGCGCCGGTGACGAGGGCCGCCTGGCCTTCAAGGCTGAAGAGGCCGCTCATTTCAGCTGGCAGATGTCGAGGACGTGCATGTCGGTGTAGTCGAGATTTTCCCCGCCCATGGCCCAGATGAAGGCGTAGTTCGAGGTGCCCGAGCCCATGTGGATCGACCACGGCGGCGACATCACCGCCTCCTCGTTGGCCATCACGATGTGGCGGGCGCTGTCCGGTTCGCCCATGAAGTGGAAGACCCGCTCGTCCTCCTTCAGGCCGAAGTAGAAATAGACCTCGGAGCGCCGGTCGTGCAGGTGCGGCGGCATGGTGTTCCAGACGCTGCCGGTGTTGAGGATCGTGAGCCCCAGCAGAAGTTGCGCCGACTTGCAGGTGGCCGGCACGACGAGCTGGTAGATGGTCCGCTCGTTGGAGGTCTCCAGCGATCCGCGCTCCAGCGGCACGGCCTCGGCGATGGATATCTGCTTGGTCTCAAAGCGGGCGTGGGCAGGCGTCGAGACGAGGTAGAAGCGGGCGTCGGCCCCTTCGAACGTCACGTCCTTCGAGCCCATCGGCACATAGAGGCAGTCGCGCGAGGCCAGCGTGTAGACCTGGCCGTCGACGGTGACCTTGCCGGCCGCGTCGGAGACGTTGACCACGCCAAGCTCGCGCCGCTCGAGGAACGGATGACCGGCGGCCGAGGCGGGCTCGGTCTGGACCGGCAGCGACACCGGGCCGTTCGACGGCATCGCCCCGCCGACCACGAAGCGCTCGTTATGCGAATAGTTCAGCACCACCTCGCCCGGCGCGAAGAGGCCGCCGATGAGATATCGGTCGCGCAGCGCCTCGTTGCTGGCGCCCTCCATCATGTCGGGGTGGGTGGCGTGGTAGGTTTTCTTGAACATGGGATCCTCCCGACTTCAGGCGCTGGCCTTTGAGGGCGTGGCTGCGACCTTGTCCAGTTTGTAGGCCTGCTTGGGCAGGTTGTAGGCCAGGTCCGTGGCGACCTCGGCGGCCTCGTCTTCGCTCATCCGGTGCTCGGCGACCAGGCGCGCGAGGAAGCTGCAGTCGACACGCCGGGCCACGTCGTGGCGGGCCGGAATCGACAGGAAGGCGCGGGTGTCGTCGTTGAAGCCGACGGTGTTGTAGAAGCCGGCCGTCTCCGTGGTCTGCTCGCGGAAGCGTCGCATGCCCTCGGGGCTGTCGTGGAACCACCAGGCCGGGCCGAGCCGCAGCGCCGGATAGTGGCCGGCGAGCGGTGCGAGCTCGCGGCTGTAGGCGGTCTCGTCCAGGGTGAAGACGATGATCGTCAGGTCGGGCTCGTTGCCAACCCGGTCCAGCAACGGCTTCAGGGCGCGGACATAGTCCGTGCCGGTGGGGATGTCGGCGCCCTTGTCGCGGCCGAAGCGGCGGAAGACGCCGGCGTTGTGGTTGCGCGACGAACCCGGGTGGATCTGCATCACCAGCCCGTCGTCCAGGCTCATCTTGGCCATCTCGGTCAGCATCTGGGCGCGGAAAAGCTCGGCGTCTTCCTTCGACCAGACGCCGTCGATGATCCGGTGGAACAACGCCTCGGCCTGCAGCGGCGCCAGGTCCGCGGTGGCCGCGGTGGGGTGGCCGTGGTCGGTGGAGGTGGCGCCGGCCTCGATGAAGGCGCGCCGGCGGATGCGGTGCGCTTCGAGGTAGCCGGTCCAGAAGGAGACATCGTGACCGGTAAGATGGCCGAACCGCTCCATCGAGACCCAGAAGTCCTCGTGCTCCGGGTCGATCACCGGGTCGGGGCGATAGGCGGTGACGACCCTGCCGCCCCAGCCGCTCTCGCGGATCGCCTTGTGGTGGGCAAGTTCGTCGGTGGGCGACTCGGTGGTCGCCAGCAGCTCGATGTTGAACCGGTCGAAGAGCGCGCGAGGGCGGAATGCGGCGGTCTGCAACGCCTCGCCGATGCGGTCGAAATAGAGGTCGGCCGTCGAGGCCTCCAGCGCCACGTCGAAGCCGAACACCTCGTGGAACACATGCGCCAGCCAGATCGCCGAGGGCGTGCCGCGGAAGAGATGCTGATGGCCAGCGAAGAGCCGCCAGGCCTCGCGCGGGTCGGCGCCGCTCGGACCCTTGCGCGAGGGCACGCCCAGCGCCTCCAGCGGCAGGCCCTGGCTGTAGAGCATGCGGTAGAGGTAGTGGTCGGGGGCGAGCAGCAGGCTGGTCGCGTCGGCGAACGGGGCGTCTGTGGCGAACCATTCCGGATCGGTGTGGCCATGCGGACTGATGATTGGCAGGCCTTGCACCGGGGCATAAAGCCGGCGCGCGATCGCCCGCACCCCAGGCTCCGCCGGGAACAGCCGATCCTCATGCAACGTCAGTGATTTGGGCATGGCGCGCCCCTCAGTTCGGGTGAATGGAGGTAACCGGTGTCATAAGCGTAGGCAAGGTCTCACTTCCGCAAATTGACACCGGTTACCGTATCGACCAATGTCCGCCCATCGTGAGCCTTGTCGCGCCCAAAACCAACTGCAGAACGACCGCCGGCGTCAGCTTCGGATGGGCGTCCGCGTGAGCGTGAAGGCGCCGGGCGCGCGACCCGTTTTCAACCCGGCGGAGGTCGCCCGGACCTTCGTGGAAGCGCGGCTCAACGCCCGCGCCCTGCCCGCCTTTCCAGGTCCCCTGCCCGCCGACATGGCGGCCGGCTACCTCTGCCAGGAGGCGGCGATCGAGCTTTGGCCCGATGAGGTCGTGGGCTGGAAGGTGGGCCGCATCCCGCTGGAGCTGCAGGCCGATCTCCGCGCCGAGCGGGTCATGGGTCCGGTCTTCCAGCGCAACGTGCAGCAGGCCTCCGCGACTCCGTCCGTTGTGCTGACCATCGCCGGCGGTTTCGCGGCCGTCGAAGCAGAGTACATCTATCGGATGGGTGAGGACGCCGCCGCCGGCAAGACCGACTGGACCCCGACCGACGCCTTGTCGTTGGTGGCCGAGGAGTTGGTCGGAGTGGAGTTCGCCGGCAGTCCGCTGGCCACTATCAACATCCTGGGCCCCCGCGTGGTGGCCGCCGACTTCGGCAACAACGCCGGCCTGATCCTCGGCAAGCCGATCCCGGACTGGCGCAGCCGCACCGACGACTGGCCGCCCTGCGCCGCCTACGTCGAAGGCAAATTGGTGGGCCGCGGCGCGCCGTCGTCCCTGCCCGGCGGTCCGGCGGCTTCGCTGGCCTTCCTGATGAACGCCTGCGCCGCGCGCGGGCGCCCCCTGAAACGCGGTCAGCTGGTGACAACCGGCGCGGCCAGCGGCATCCATGACATCGAGGCCGGACAAACGGCCCGCATCACCTTTGGCGACCTGGACGAGATCTGCTGCGTGGCGCAGCCGGCCCGGCCCGCCGGGGGTTTGGGAGGATCCAACCTTGAGCACCCCATCGCCGACGGCTAGCGCGGCCGCGGCAGCCCCGACCGCATCGATCGGCCGCTACCGCTGGGTGGTCGTGGCGCTGCTGTTCACGGCCATGATCGTGAACTACGTCGATCGCCAGACGCTCGGGTTCCTCAAGGGCGACCTCTCGAAAGAGTACGGCTGGACCGAGACCAACTATGCCGACCTGGTCTTCTGGTTCCAGGCCACCTACGCCGTTTCCTACATCGTCTGGGGGCGGATCATGGACCGGATCGGGGCCCGCTGGGGCTTCGGCATCGCCTTCCTGATCTGGCAGATCGGGCACATCGCCACGGCCGGTGCGCAGTCCCTGAACCACTTCATCATGACCCGCCTGGTGCTGGGCGTCGGCGAGGGCGGCGCCTTCCCGGGCGGCATCAAGGCGATGACCGAGTGGTTCCCCAAGAAGGAGCGCGCCTTCGCCACCGGCCTCTTCAACGCCGGCACCAACATCGGCGCGATCGTCACCCCGCTGGTCATCCCGATGGTGGCGCTGGCCTGGGGCTGGCGCGCCTGCTTCATCGTCACCGGGATCGCGGGCCTGCTCTGGTTGCCAATCTGGCTGCTGGTCTACCGGCGGCCGCGCGAGAACCCGCACGTCACAGCCGCTGAGCTGGCCCATATCGAGAGCGACCCGGCCGACCCGGTCGAGAAAACGCCCTGGCTCAAGCTGCTACGCTATCGTGAGACCTGGGCCTATGCGATCGGCAAGTTCCTGATCGACCCGATCTGGTGGATGTTCCTCTTCTGGCTGCCGGACTTCCTGGCCAAGCGCCACGGGCTGGACCTGAAGACCTTCGGCCTGCCGGTGGTGGCGATCTATCTGATGAGCGACGTCGGCAGCGTCGGCGGCGGCTGGTTCTCCTCGCGGATGATCAAGCGCGGCTGGAGCATCAACCGGGCGCGCAAGACCGTCATGCTGGTCTGCGCGCTGCTGGCCGTGCCGGTGGCCTTCGCCGCCATGGCCTCGAGCCTGTGGGTTGCGGTGTTCATCATCGGCGTTGCGACCGCCGCCCACCAGGGGTTCTCGGCGAACCTCTACACCATCCCCGGCGACGTCTTCCCCCGTTCGGCCGTAGGCTCGGTCGTCGGCATCGGCGGGATGATCGGGGCGATCGGCGGGATGGCGATGGCCAAGTACGCCGGCTACGTGCTGGACAAGATCGGCAGCTACACGCCGATCTTCGTGCTGGCGGCCTCGGCCTATCTGCTGGCCCTGCTGGCGATCCACATCCTGTCGCCGAAGCTGGAGCCGGTGAAGCTTTAGGCCTTCGGCGCCGGCCCGGAGGACTGGCGCACCACCAGGGACGGCAGGCGGTCCTTCACGTCGCGCCCGTCGCCCTCGTCCAGGCCGATCAGGCGTTCGGCGGCCAGCCGGCCGATCTCGCGGGTCGGAGTGCGTACGCTGGTGAGGCTGGGCCAGAGGCGCCGCGCGATCTCGAAGTCGTCGAAGCCGACCACCGAGAGGTCCTCCGGCACGCGGATGTCCATCTGCCGCGCGGTCTGCAGGACCCCGGCGGCCATCTCGTCGTTGCCGGCAAAGATCGCCGTGGGGCGCGGGTCGAGCTTCAGCAGCTCCGCCGCGCACTCGATGCCGGACTCGAAGGTGTAGGCGCCCTCCTGCGCGTAGCAGGTCTCGAGCTTCAGCCCCATGGCGTCGAGGCCGGCCTCGAAACCTTCGCGGCGTTCGCGTGACGAGCGGAAGGTCGGCGGGCCGGAGATGAAGGCCACCCGCTTGTGCCCCAGCTCCGCCAGGTGGCGCGCCGCGGCCTCCCCGCCCAGCCGGTCGCGGGTCTCGATCATGTGCTGCGGCGCGTCGACGGAGACCGACGCCACGCGGACATATTCACAGCCGATCTCGGCCATCAGGCCGGCGACCCGCTCGTCCTCCGAGACCGAGGGCGTCAGCACCACGCCATAGAGCCGCTGGCGCTCGGCAAAGCCGCGCAGGTCGGCGAGGAACGTCGGGCTGGCGCGGTTGCAGGGGTGGACCACCAGTTCGAAGCCGGACCCCTTCATGCCGTCCAGCAGGCCGAGCTGCATGTTCACGACGTACTGCGGGTTGGGGTTGTCGTAGACCAGGCCGATCAGGAACGAGCGGCGGAACGCCAGGCCCCGCGCCTGCGGGTCGGGCGCATAGCCGTGCTCGGCGATCACCGCCTCGATCCGTTCGCGGGTGTCCTTCTGGACGTATGGACTGGCGTTGATCACCCGGCTGACGGTCTTCTTGGAGACCCCGGCCAGTCGGGCGATGTCGTTGATCGTCGGACGCCGGCGCGGACCGTCGCTCGGCCCCTGCTCGTCAGTTTCCGGAGGATCGGTCTTCGACATCGTCAGCCTTCGTCCAGGACCCGCATTGGGGGTCTCGCCGTTCATAGCCTTGGCCGCGCCGCGCCGCGACCGTGATTTGCACTGGCCGTGACACCGGTTACCCTCTGACTATGCCGCAAGCCGTCCTCCTGATCGATCCCCGTGACGACGTGGCCATTGCGCTGAGCAACCTCGCGCCAGGGGATTGCGTCGCGGATAATGTGGCGGCGACGAGCGAGATCCCGGCGGGGCACAAGGTGGCGCTGCGGGCCGTGGCCAGGGGCGAGCCAGTGCGCAAGTACGGTTGGCCGATCGGCCACGCCACCGCCGACATCGCCGCCGGCGACCACGTCCACACCCACAACCTGGCGACCTCGCTGTCGGGCCTGGAGGACTACGCCTACGCGCCGGCTACGCCGGAACCACTGCCTGCGCCGGAGCCCGCGACCTTCCAGGGCTATCGCCGTGCGAACGGTCGGGTTGGCACGCGCAACGAGATCTGGATCCTTTGCACCGTCGGCTGCGTGGCGCGCACAGCCCAGAAGATCGCCGCGGAGGCGGAGCGCCGGTTCAAGGGGCGCGTGGACGGCGTCCATGCCCTGACCCACCCCTTCGGCTGCTCGCAGCTGGGCAGCGACCTGGCCGCCACGCGCACCATGATCGGGGCGCTGGCCGCCCATCCGAACGCCGGCGGCGTGCTGATCCTGGGGCTGGGGTGCGAGAGCAACCAGCTCTCCGCCCTGCTGGACGCCGCGCCGCATATCGAGCCCGAGCGCCTGCGCGCCTTCACCGCCCAGGCCACCGAGGACGAGATCGAGGCCGGCCTCGCGGCTGTCGAGGCGCTGGTGGCTGTCGCCGAGCGCGACCGGCGCGAACCCTGTCCCGTCTCCGACCTGGTGATCGGCCTGAAGTGCGGTGGGTCCGACGGCTTCTCTGGTCTGACCGCCAACCCGGTGGTGGGCCGCATCGCCGACAAGGTCTCCGCGGCCGGCGGGACGGCGATCCTGACAGAGATCCCGGAGATCTTCGGCGCCGAGCGGCTGCTGATGGCGCGGGCGGCAGATCGGGCCGTGTTCGACGACATCGCCGCCGTCGTCAACGACTTCAAATCCTACTTCCTCAGCCATGGCGAGCCGGTCAGCGAGAACCCCTCGCCCGGCAACATCGAGGGCGGCGTCACCACGCTGGAGGAGAAGTCGCTGGGCGCCGTCCAGAAGGCCGGTCGCGGCCAGGTCACCCAGGTGCTGCGCTACGGCAAGCAGGTGGACCGCGCCGGCGTCGTGCTGCTGGAAGCCCCCGGCAACGACGCTGTCTCGTCGACCGCGCTGACCGCGGCGGGCGCCACGGTGATCCTCTTCACCACCGGTCGCGGCACGCCGCTGGGCTTCCCGGCGCCGACCCTGAAGCTCGCCACCAACTCCGGCCTGGCGCAGCGCAAGCCGCACTGGATCGACTTCGACGCCGGCCGCGTGGTCGCCGGTCAGAGCCTGGACGAGACCGCCGACAGCCTGATGCGTCTGGTGCTGGAGACGGCGTCCGGCGCCCCGACCCGCGCCGAGGACAACGACGAGCGAGAGATCGCGCTCTGGAAGCGCGGCGTCACCCTCTGAGCGTTAGCGAAGGGCGTCTCCGCCGGCCCAGGTCGCGTGGGTGCCCGACGAAATACGCTGCGGCAGGATGATCCGGCAGACCGGCCCGGCTTCTATGTCCTTGGCGTCGATCAGCACGCATTCGGAGCGCTCGGCGTCCATGTCGGTGATGAAGCTGACGAGATAGCCGTCATCCTCGTCCTGGGCCCCGACGCGCGGTGCGAACGGCGCCTCCGAACCGTAGCGGTTCGGGCCGAATCCCAGGTTCCAGGACCGGCCGGTCTGCAGGTCGTGCTTGACGATGCCGGTGAACAGGAACCAGCCGGGCTTGGCGGTCGTCGAATAGAGGTAGCGCCCCTTCTCTCCGGCGATCTGCTGGTTGAACGAACCGAACTCCAGGATGCGGTCGTCGAGGAGACCCTCGTTGACCGCGCCGGTCTTCAGGTTGAAGCGCCAGCGGTAGAGGCGGGGCTTCATCGAGTGCTCGTCGAGGTAAGCCATCATCTGGCCGAGCTTGCGCGGATAGCCCTCCAACGCCGGCGGCTCCGGATCTTCCTGGAAGTAGCCGTCGAGGACCACCTCGTCGCCCTCCTCATAGGCGTTCATCCAGTGCAGGACGTAGCAGGGCTTGGCCTCGAACCAGCGGATATCCTCCGGCTGGCCGAAGCGTGGCACGATGGCGAACCGGGTCGGCAGGTCCTTGTAGAACCGCGCGGCGTGGTAGCCCTTCGGCAGCAACTCGGGGTCCCAGAACAACGGCAGGTCGGCGAAGATCGAGTAGCGCCTGGTGAACGCCATGTCGTGCGGCAGGCGCGGCCCCGGCAGCGGGATCGGGATGTAGTGCTTCAGCCGGTTGTCCGCCCCGACCACGCCGTAGTGCATGTAGGGCGCTTGCTTGGAGTAGTTGAAGAACAGCAGCTCGCCGGTGGCCTCGTCGACCTTCGGATGGGCGGAGATGCCGTCGGTCGGGACCCAGCCTTCCGTGCCCAGATCCTCGAGCGTCAGGGGATCCAACCGATAGCCCTCGCCGCACTGATAGAAGGTCGAGAGGATCTTGCCGGCGTGGACGACGACGTCGGTCGAGGACGAGTCCTTGATCCCCCCGTGGGCGCCCCAGCCGGGACGCTTCGACTGGCTGGGATGCTCGGCGATGCCGGCCCACAGCGCCTCGCCGGCCGCAGCCTCGGCCTGGAAGCCCTTGGTGCGCACGAAGCGGTTGCGGTAGCGCGCCTCGCCGTCCCGGAACGACATGATGTGAATCATCCCGTCGCCGTCGAACGGGTGATAGACGCCGATCGGCGCATGCACCGGGTTCTCGGTGTTGCGCACGTAGACGCCATCCAGGTCGCGCGGGATCTCGCCGATCACCTCCAGGCCTGTCGCGTCGTACTCGTCGAAGTTCGGGGTCCAGGCGCCCGTCATGTACGGGTGGTCGGTCTCGCCGAGGGTCGAGCGGACGCGGTTCACCAACGTGGCCGGCATGGCTTCCTCTCCCGTTTTGACGCCGAGCCTATCAGACCCCGTCGGCCTGCGCCCGCTTTGGCGGCCACGGGATCAGCGGGCTCGTGCGCCGCTGGTAGTCGTCGTAGCCCGGACGCGACTTGGTGAGCCGGCGCTCGTACGTCACGCCGCCACTCCAGCGGGTCAGCAGTGCGATCAGCAGCACGGGCCCCGGCAGGGCCCACAGGCCCAGCGGCGCCTCCGCCGCGATCAGCCACAGCCCCACCCAGGCAAGAATGTCGCCGAAGTAGTTGGGGTGGCGGGTGTATCGCCAGAGACCGGTCTCCAGCACCTTTCCCTGGTTGGCGGGATCGCGCTTGAAGCGGGTGATCTGCGCGTCGCCGATGCTCTCGAAGAGAATTCCGGCGACAGCCACCAGCGCGCCGGCCCAACCGAGCCGGCCGATCGTCGCCGGCGTGACGGACATCTGACCCAGCTGTACCGGCAAGGCGACGGTCCACATGAGCGGAGCCTGCAAGGCGAACACCAGCCGCAGCGAGGCCTGTGAAAAGCTCCATCCGCGCTCGGCCTCGGCTTTCTGCATCATCCGGACATAGCGCCGGTCCGGTCCGTGCGCGCGCCAACGCAGGAACAGGTGCAGGCCAAGCCTCAGCGACCACGCCCCGCAGATCGCCAGCAACAGAACCTTGCGGGGCGCCGCGCCATGCGCCTGCAGGTAGGTGGCCAGCGCCAGCGCACCCATCCCCAACCCCCAGACCGAGTCGATGAAGCTGACGTCTTCGATCGCCACGGCGACGCGCCAAAGGATGAGGAACGCGGCGATGCAAAGCGCGAAGTTCACCGCGAGGATCGTGACGATCTCTGAAATTGGAGGCATTGGCGCAAGAGCCCCTTCTGGGTCTCAGGCCAAGGTTCCACGCACAGCTGAGCCGCACAAGCGCCGGTTCAGGTGACGACCGGAAGCCGCTCCATGCCGCGGAAGAATGGCAGCGTCCGCCAGGCCGGCGTCGCGTCGGGCTCGGCCAGCTTCAGGTCGGGGAAGCGCTCGAACAGGCGGACCAGCGCCACCTGCGCCTCGAGCCGGGCCAGCGGCGCGCCGATGCAGATGTGGGCCCCGCCGCCGAACGCCACGTGCGGCCGGTGCTTGCGGCTGACGTCGAAGCGGTGCGGGTCCTCGTAGGTCTCCGGGTCCCGGTTGGCGGCCCGAAGCATCAGCGTCATGGCCTGACCGGCCTTCATCGGGCAGCCGCCGACTTCCATCTCGCCGGACACGATGCGTCCGGTGATGTCCACCGGCGGCTCATAGCGCAGCACCTCTTCCACGACCGCATTGATGATGCCCGGATCGGCCCGCAGTTTGGCGAGCTCGGAGGGATTGAGCAGCAGCAGGCGCGCCGCGTTGCCGATCAGGTCGGTCGTGGTCAGGTTGCCGCCGACCAGGAGCGCGGTGAGGTTGATCCGCAGTTCGTCGTCGCTGAGCTCGGCGCCGCCCTGCGCCTGCAGCCGCACCATGTCGGTGATCAGGTCATCGCGCGGGTTGATGCGGCGGTCGGCGATGGCGCCGGTGAAGTAGGCGGTGAGGGCCGCGCCGGCCACTTCCATGGCCTGCGTCTGCTCAGGCGTGCGGAAGGGGTTGAGGCTCTGGATCACGCCTTCCGACCATTCGCGGAATTCGACCAGCCGCTCGTGATCCACGCCCAGGATCGAGGCGATCACGTCGATCGGGATCGGCACGCAGAAGCGGTCCATCAGGTCGAAGGCCGCCTCGCCGGCCAGGCCGTCCAAGGTCTCGTCCACGATCCGCTCGACCTCCGGCCGGAACTTCGCGACGCGGGCATAGAGCGCCTGGGCCAGCGGGTGGCGGATACGGCTGTGATCGGGATCGTCCAGCATCAGAATGCTGGTGGTGCTGGTGCGCGGCAGGTTCGGATCGACCTCGGTCACGAAGCGGCGCTGCAGGATTGCGCCCTCCTCCGCCCGGATCGGATCGCGCCAGAGCTGGCGATCGTTGACCACCGAGCGGACGTCGCCATAGCGGCTGAACACGACAGAGCCCGAGACCGCGTCGCGATGCACCGGGCAGCGGCTGCGCAGGTCGTCCAGCATCGCGTGCGGATCGACTCGATAAGCC
>JBOHKZ010000268.1:0-9761 GCA_050729355.1 Phenylobacterium sp.
ATCTCGATCCGGCGCGTGCCGAGCCGAAGCTGCATCGGGGCGAATCCGTTGCCTTCCTCGCCCAGCAGCTTCCAGCCCTCGACCCGGCAGTTCTCCAGCGCGATCTCATAGGTCGCCGCGCCGCCGATCATCGGGATGCGGCGCAGGACGTTGAAGCCCGGCGTGCCCTTATCGACCAGGAAGGCCGACATGCCGCCGCGCGCGCCCTTCTCCTTGTTGGTCACCGCCATGACGATGGTGAAGTCGGCCTCGGCGGCGCGGCTGATCCAGATCTTTCGTCCGTCCAACACCCAGTCGTCGCCGTCGCGCACCGCGCGGGTGGTCATGCCGGCCGGGTCGCCGCCGGCGCCGGGCTCGGAGATGCCGATCGCCGAGATCGTCTCGCCGCGGACGTAGGGCTCCAGGTAGGCCTTCTTCTGCGCCTCGGTCACCGTCGCCATCAGCATCCGCAGGTTCGGGCTGTCCGGCGGCAGGGTGTAGGGCGTGACGGTCTTGCCGAGCTCCTCGTTGACCCCGACCATGGCGACGTTGGGCAGGTCGGCGCCGCCGATATCCTCCGGCGCGTCCAGGCCCCAGAGGCCAAGTGCACGGGAAACCTCGTCCAGCCGCTTGTGTTCGGCCGGCCCGACGCCCAGGCCCTTGCCGTCGGCCTCGCGGGCCAGCACGCCCGGTTCCAGCGGAAGCAGTTCGTCGCGGACGAAGTTCGCCACCAGGTCCTTGAGCATCCGATGCTCTTCGGCGATCTCGAAATCCATCAAGTCCTCCCGGTCGGCTTCAGCCATTGAATATGCGGGACCGAACGGATACTAGCGGCGAGGCGATCTGCCCATATGTGGATGGAAATTCCACATATGTGAATTAGGACCCACAAGCTTGACGGACAGCGCCGTAAAATCGGCAAAACGCGCCTTCGAGATCCTCGAGGCCTTCAGTCGGCACCGCCGGCCGCTGGCGCTCAAGGAGCTGCTCGACGAACTCGACTATCCGGCGTCCAGCGGCTCGGCGCTGATGAAGTCGCTCGTGGCGCTGGGATACCTCGATTACGACGGCGAGCGGCGGACCTACTTCCCGACCATGCGGATCGCGGCCCTGGGAAGCTGGGTGCCGGGGACCCTGTTCGGAGACGGCCCGCTGCTCGGCGCCCTGGAGGACCTGCACCGCGAGACCGGCGAAACCGTCATCCTGGCCGTCCAGAGCGACCTGCATGCCCAGTATGTCCACGTCATACCCTCGCCCGAGCCGCTGCAGTTGCGGGTTCCGCCCGGCACGCGCCGCCCGCTGGCGCAGTCCGGCCTCGGCCTCGTGCTGCTCTCCGCCAAGCGCGACCCGGAGATCGAGCGCCTGCGGCGGCGCATCAATGCGGCCGGCGAGGGCCCCGCGCTGTCGCGCGACGAGATGATGGCGCGGGTGAACGCCGTGCGCGCCCGCGGCTACGCCTTTTCCCGCAATGCGATTTCGCAGGGCGTGGGCATCATCGGCGCGGCCCTGCCGAACGGGCCGTTCGGCCGCGTGTTCGCGGTCGGCGCGGCGGGACAGGTGGAACGCCTGGAGCGTAAGGAAGACGAGATCGTGGCCGCCTTGAAGACCATGCTGTGGCGGCTTGCGGCGTAAGAGGAGTGACCATGGGTTCGGTGAAAGAGACGAAGGCGTTGGCGGGGAAGGCGACCGGTCCGCTGAGCGGCGTGCGCATCCTCGACCTGACCAGCGTAGTCAACGGGGCCTACGCGACCCAGATCCTCGCCGACCAGGGCGCCGACGTGATCAAGCTGGAAGACCCGGGCGGACGGCGCGGCGGCGGCGGCGACATCATGCGCTGGGCGGGCCACGTGCCGGAAGGCTGCCCGCGCGATCTCGGACCCATCTTCCTGACCATCAACCGCAACAAGCGCTCCATCGTGCTGGACCTTCGGGAAGCCAGCGCGCAGCGGGCGATCAAGCGCCTGATCAAGACCTGCGACGTGTTCGCCGCCTCCGTCCGCTACGACGGCCTGAAGCGGCTGGGGCTCGGCTATGAAGAGGTCAAGGCGATCAAGCCGGACATCGTCTACGTCCACGCCGCCGGCTACGGCTCGGACGGCCCCTATGCCGGCGAGCCCGCCTATGACGACCTCATCCAGTCGGCGTCGGGCATGGCCGATGTCCTGCCGCGCACCGACGGCAATCCGACCCCGCGCATTCTGCCGACCCTGGTGGCCGACAAGGTCTCGGGCCTCTTCATGGCCCAGGCGGTGACCGCCGCCCTGCTGCACCGCGCCCGCACCGGCGAGGGGCAATTCGTCGAGGTGCCGATGCTGGAATGCGTGACCAGCTTCCTGATGGTCGAGCACCTGTACGACCACGTGTTCGACCCGCCGCTCGGCCAGTTCGGCTATCCCCGGGTGGTCAACCCGCACCGCAAACCGTACAAGACCGCCGACGGCTACATCGGCCTGCTGCCCTATACCGACAAGCAGTGGGACCAGTTCTTCGAGGTCGCCGGCTGGGCCGAGACCATCGCCAAGGACCCGCGCTTTTCCGACTACGCGGCGCGGGCCAAACACACCCACGAGCTCTACGCCCTGGTCGAGACGGTGACCGAGAGCAAGACCACGGCCGAGTGGCTGGCGCTCCTGAAGCCGATGTCGATCCCTGTGGTGAAGACCAACACCATGGACGAGCTGGAGACCGACCCGCACTTGGCCGCGGTCGGCCTCTTCGAGCGCTATGACCACCCGGAGTTCGGCGGCTACAAGCAGATGCGGCCGCCGGTGAAGTTCTCGGCCTCGCCGTCGAATATCCGCCGCCACCCGCCGCGCATGGGCCAGCACACCGAGGAGATCCTGGCCGAGGTCAGCACGGGCGAGGACGCCTAGGCTCCATGCGCGTCTTGGTGATGGGCAGCGCCGGGTCAGGGAAGTCGACGTTCGGCCGCCGGCTGGGCGCGGCGCTCGGCGCGCCGCACACCGAGCTCGACGCCATCAACTGGCGGCCGGACTGGGTCGACCTGAGCAAGACCGACCCCGCGGAGTTCGTGCGCCTGATCGAGGCGGTCGTCGCTGCCGACGCCTGGGTCATCGACGGCAACTACAGCGTCGTGCGTCCCACCATCCTGCGGCGCGCCACGCATCTGATCTGGCTGGACTACGAGCGCTCGGTGATCATGCCGCGGGTGATCCGCCGCTCGTTCCAACGGGCCATCGACCAGCGCGAGCTCTGGCCCGGCACTGGAAACCGCGAGAATTTCCGCAACTGGCTGCAGAAGGATCACCCGATCCGTTGGGCCTGGGACACGTTCGACCGCCGCCGCGCCGGCTACGAGGAGATGTTCGCCGACCCGCGGCTGCAGCGCCTGTCGCTGCACCGGCTGCGCCATCCCCGCGAGGCGCAGCCGCTGATCGAGCAGTTGGCCCGCGACGCCGCCGCGGCCTAGTTCCTCCCCCTCTGGGGGAGCAACTGGGTATGTGCGCCTCAAATCGGAGCGAAGACCGGGACGGGTGGGCCGCCTTCGGTGTCCTGGAACCGCACCTTCACCTTCATGCCGATGGAGAGCCCGTCGGGCGCCACGCCGACGAAGTTCGTCAGCACCGCGGGGCCCTCCTTCAGGGTCACGTATCCGATAGCGTAGGGGCCGGTCGGCGAGCGGTGCATCACCGAGTAGGTGTAGATCACGCCTTCGCCGGGGCTCTCCTCCCAGGCCGTCTCGCTCGACATGCAGAACGGACAGATGGCGCGCGGGTACCAGTGGGCCTTGCCGCAAGGCGTGCAGCGCTTGATCAGGAAGCGGCCTTGCTTGGCGGCGTCCCAGAACGGTTGGGTCTCGACATTGACGACCGGGGCCGGGATGGCGCGGGTCATGTGGGCGGACTTGTCTTGGACCTCGGACATGCTCAGCCCTCCCTTTCCATGATGACGGTGGCCGAGCCGTGCCGCGTGCCGAGCGAGCCGCCGGTGCCGTGGGCGATGGCCAGGTCGCAGTTGGGCACCTGCACCTTGGGGTGCGCCTCACCGCGCAGTTGGCGCACGGCCTCGATCACCTTGGTGATGCCGCCGCGGTTGGTGGGGTGGTTGTTGCAGAGGCCGCCGCCGTCCGTGTTGAACGGCAGCTTGCCGACGCCGGAGATCAGGTTGCCGTCGGAGACGAACCTGCCGCCCTGGCCCTTCTCGCAGAAGCCCAGATCCTCGAGCTGCATCAGCACGGTGATGGTGAAGCTGTCATAGATCGAGGCGTATTTGATGTCGGCGGGCTTCACGCCGGCCTCTTCAAAGGCCCTCGGTCCGGACCAGACGGCGCCCGAGTGGGTCAGGTCCAGGTCGAGCCCGCCGCTCGGGCCCTTCGGCGCCTCGCCCGCGCCCATGATCTTCACCTTCGGCCGCTTCAGGCTCCTGGCGACTTCCGGGCTGGTGACCAGCAGCGCGCCGCCGCCGTCGGTGACCACGCAGCAGTCCAACAGGTGCAGCGGGTCGGCGATCATCCGCGAATTGACCACCTGCTCGACGGTGACCACGTCCTTCAGGAAGGCGTGCTCGTTCCACTGGGCGTGGTGGCTGGCGGCGACCTTGATCCAGGCGAGCTGCTCGGACGTCGTGCCGTACTCGTACATGTGGCGCATGGCGCACATGCCGTAGGTGTTGTGGGTCGAGCCGCCGTAGATGTTCTCGAACCCGGCCTCCGGCGCGGGCTCGCCGCCGCCCCCGCGTCCGCCGCCGCCGCGCGCCTGACGCGGCCGCCCGGCCAGCGTGATCAGCGCGACGGAGCACTTGCCCTCGGCGATCGCCTGCGCCGCGTGGCCGACGTGCAGGATGTAGGAGGAGCCGCCGGTCTCGGTGGAGTCCAGGTGGCGGACGTTCTTCAGGCCCATGTAGTCGACCATCGACAAGCCGCCGAAGCCCGGCGCGTCGCCGGCGCAGAAGTAGCCGTCGATGTCGTCCTTGCTGAGCCCGGCGTCGGCCAGGGCGCCGATGGCGCATTCGGCGTGGAGCTGCGGGGTGGACTTGTCGGGGGCGTCACGCGTCGGGTGCTCGAACGCACCCATGATGTAGGCCTTGCCTTTGATGCTCATGATCCTCCCCGAAATACGGCTCGAAAGAATGGGTGTGGGTTAGCGGCGCACGCCGCCCAAGACAATCGTCGACGAGGCGGGCTTGACCGGCATCAGCCGCCCAGAGCGATCCCGCCATAGCCGAAGAGATGGCCGAAGATCGCGGCTACGACTCCGAGGGCGACCAGCACCACGCCGGCCACGAAGATGCGCACCGCGCGTTCGTAGTTGCTGACGATCACCGATTTCACCGCGAGCAGATCGACCAGCGCCTTGATTTGCAGGGCGACGCCCAGGGTGATGGCCGTCACCGCGAAGAGGTCGGATGTTTCCCAGCGCCCCGGCAGACCGCTCCAGCGCACCAGAAAGGCCAGCGAGAAGCCGAGCACGACCCCGATCGCGGTCATCGAGCCTGAGCGGAAGATTCCCTCTACGCGGGCAGGCTCATCTGCCGCAGGCTTTGCAGTGGTGGACGGCGTGCGGGCCATGGCGAAACGTCCTTTCTGCCGAGCGGCGCCGGCGGCTAGCCGGCGGCCTTGATCCGTGCGTCCCGCAGCGCTGTCCGCCGGACTTTTCCGGCGTCGTCGCGGACGGGCTCGGCGACGAACTCGTAGGAGCGGGGGCGTTTGTAGGTCACCAGCCGGTCGGCCAGGTGGGCCTTCAGCTCGTCCTCAGTGACGGCCTGCCTGACCTTCAGGATCGCATGGATGCGGCTGCCGAGGTCTTCGTCGGGCAGGCCAATGACGGCGACGGACTCGACGGCCGGATGCTCCTCCAGCGCCGCCTCGATCTCGGCCGGATAGACGTTGGAGCCGCCCACCAGGATCATGTCGGTGCGCCGGTCGGCCAGGTACAGGTAGCCGTCGGCATCGAACCAGCCGATGTCGCCCAGGCTCTCCCAGCCATTCTCCAATACCTTCGGCGTCGCGCCCAGGTACTTGTACGTGGCGGGCGCCCCCTCCGGCCGGCGCATGTAGATCTCGCCGACCTCTCCGGGCGGCAACTCCGCGCCGTCCTCCCCGAACACCTTCATCTCGCCGATCGCCACGCGACCTACCGAGCCGCGGTGGGTCAGCCATTCGGAGCCGGTGATGATGCTGACCGCCTGGGCCTCGGTGCCGGCGTAGAGCTCCATCACCTCGCCCGGCGCGATCCAGTGGATGAAGGCTTCCTTCAGCCAGGGCGGGCAGGGGGCCGCCATGTGCCACATCGTTTCGACGGTGGTGAGATCGTACTTGGCCTTGACGTCGTCGGGCAGCCGCCAGATGCGGGTCATCATGGTCGGCACCAGGTAGAGCCAGGTCGCCTTGTGCTGCTGGACGACGGCCAAGGTTCGCTCCGGATCGAAGCGTGGCGTCAGGATGATGTGCGCCCCAAGCGCGGTCCCCGACATCATCATGCCGAAGGGGGCGTTGTGGTAGAGCGGCGCCGGCAGGACGACGCGCCCACCGGGCTTCAACCCAAAGCCGCCGACCTCGGGCGTTTCCTCCGGCGTCATTCCGGGTTGGCCGGCGAGGATCAGCTTCGGCCGGCCGGTGGAGCCGCCACTGGTCGGCGCCTTGGAGATCGCGGGGATGGCGTCCGGCAGGTCGCTGTCGTCGTCGGAGAGCGCGGCGATCTCAGCCACCGTCATCACCGGGCGATCCACCTCGTGCTCGAACTCGGCGATCACCAGGGGCGCGTTCGCGAGCTCGATGATCGCCTGCAGCTCGCCCTTGGGCAGGCGAAAGGACACCGGCTGCGGCGTGGCGCCCAGCTTCCAGATCGCGTGGCAGGCCTCCACGAACCCCACGCTGTTGGGCAGGCCGACCGTTACGAGGTCACCTTGCTTGACGCCGAGCGACTGCAGCCCGCGTGCGATCCGGTTCGAGCGCCGGTGCAGCTCGCCATAGGTGATGGTCTGGTCTTCGCAGGTGACGGCGGGCGCGTCGGGCTGGCGCTCGGCGTGCTGCTTCAGCTTCGCGCCGAAGGAAATCATCTCGTTGGCCATGGCGTTTCCCCAGTGTGCGGCGAGGTGCGCCCCGCTCGTGAAATAGCAGGCTCCCGCCGCAATGGATGACGGGTCCCTACCTTCCCCGCGGCCCGCCATGACCGCAAGGCTTTCGGGCGAGCGTGCGGCAGGTTAAGAGGCAGGCCGATTTCGAACGTGCGTTTGAGGAGCGTCTCCATGTCCGCCGAAGACTTGCTGGCCCAGGATTTTGGGACCCTCGCCGATGTGATCCGCGAACAGGCCCGGGAGCTGAAGACCAAGCCGGCGTTGGTCGATGCCAAACGCATCATCAGCTACGCCGAACTCGACGCCCTGATGGACCGGATCGCCGCAGCGCTGCAGCGCGACGGCGTCGGCAAGGCCGAGGTGGCGGCGATCTGCGCCACGACCTCCGCGGAGTATGGCGCGGCCTTCTTCGGCATCCTGCGAGCCGGGGCGATCGTCGCGCCGCTGGCGCCGTCGTCCACTCCCGAGAGCCTGGTGATCCAGCTCAAGGACAGCGGCGCCAAGGTGTTCTTCACCGACAAGGGCGTGGCCGACGCCATGGCCGGCGTGATGGACCAGGTGACCGCCAGGCGTGTCTCACTGGACGGCTCCGACGCCGGTATGCCCTTCGAACAGTGGCTGGCGCCGGAAGGCGCGAAGCCCACGCCGGTCGAGGTCGAGCCCGACCAGGGCTTCAACATCATCTATTCGTCCGGCACGACGGGTGCGCCCAAAGGGATCGTCCAGCCGCACCGCATGCGCTGGGGCCAGATCCGCCGCGGCATCTACGGCTCCGAGGCGGTGACGATGATCTCGACGCCGCTCTATTCGAACACAACGCTCGTCTCGTTCCTGCCGACGATCTCGAACGGCGGCACGGCGGTGCTGATGCCCAAGTTCGACGCCGAGCAGTTCCTGAAGCTCGCCGAGAAGAACCGCGCCACCCACGCCATGCTGGTGCCGGTGCAGTACCGCCGGCTGATGGACCGGCCGGACTTCGACCGCTACGACCTCAAGTCCTTCGTGATGAAGTTCTCCACGTCGGCGCCCTTCGCGGCCGAGCTGAAGGCCGACATCCTGAAGCGCTGGCCGGGCGGGTTGATCGAGTACTACGGCATGACCGAGGGCGGCGGCTCCTGCGGCCTGGCCGCCCACGAATTCCCCGACAAGCTGCACACCGTGGGCCGCCCGCTGCCCGGCCACGACATCCGGCTGATCGACGAGGACGGCAAGGAAGTGGCGCAGGGCGAGATCGGCGAAGTGGTCGGCCGCTCCGGCGCGATGATGGTCGGCTACCACAACCAGCCCGGCAAGACCTCCGAGGCCGAGTGGTGGAGCCCGGCGGGCGATCGCTACATTCGGACCGGGGACGTCGGCCGCTTCGACGAGGACGGCTTCCTGACGCTCATGGACCGCAAGAAGGACATGATCATCTCCGGCGGCTTCAACATCTACCCGTCCGACCTGGAGGCTGAGATCGTCAAGCACGAGGCCGTGCAGGAAGCCGCCGTGGTCGGCGTGCCGTCGCGCGCCTGGGGCGAGACGCCCGTCGCCTTCGTGGCGCTGAAGCCGGGCAAGACCGTCGGGGCCGAGGAGCTGAAGACCTGGCTGAACGGCAAGGTCGGCAAGACCCAGCGCCTGGCCGACCTGCAGATCGTGGACGCCCTGCCGCGCAGCCATATCGGCAAGGTGCTGAAGCGCGAGCTGCGCGACGACTACCGCGGCGTGGCGCTGACGGCCTGAGTTCGTGCTCCCCCTCCGGGGGAGCTGTCGCAAAGCGATTGAGGGGGTTCTTGAGCGCCGCTTCCCCCCTCCGGCCCTCTGGGCCACCTCCCCCTGAGGGGGAGGACGAAGTAGGCCTTGTCTTCCGCTAGGTCGGCTTCCCAACTCCCCATAATGAGGAGGCGTCGATCATGATGGAAGGCAACCAGGCCAAGGCTTTCGAGGAGCGCCAGCGCGGCACGCTGCCGGGCGAGCTTGCCATCGCGTGGGACGTGGTGGCGATGGGCGAGGCGGCGGGCCGGTTCACGGTCACGCGCATGCACATGGCCCCCAACGGCTTCCTGCATGCGGCCTCGGTGATCGCCCTGGTGGACAGCGCGTGCGGCTACGCCTGCATCGCCAGCCTGCCCGAGGGCGCCAGCGGCTTCACCACCATCGAGCTCAAGGCCAACTACCTGGCCACCGCCAAGGAGGGCGAGGTGGTCGCCTGCAAGGCGCGCCTGGCGCACGGCGGGCGAATGACCCAGGTCTGGGACGCCGAAGCGATCAACGAAACCACCGGCAAGACCATGGCGCTTTTCCGCTGCACCCAGATGGTCCTGTATCCCCGCTGAACGGATCGGCGACGGCCGATCCGGGGCCAAAATAAACCGCGTCGAACTGGCGCTTGCGCCGACGGGGTCGGATGAGTAGGTTCCGCCGCTCGCTCAGTAGGCCCCCGCCAACGGGACCTGCGCCGGCTCAGGAGAGGTGGCTGAGTGGTTGAAAGTACCGCACTCGAAATGCGGCGTACTCGAAAGGGTATCGTGGGTTCGAATCCCACCCTCTCCGCCATAGCTTAGGACGGGCGCCCTTCGCGGGCCCCGGCCCGCGCTTCACCAATCGACATTGAAAACTCAGCGACGGCCCGGCGCGTGTGCGTGCGGCCGATCGCGGCCGGAGAGGCTGAACCTCTCCGGCCGCGGCAGCCAATGCTGGAGCCTTCGCCTAGCTACGTAGCTCGTGTGCGACGGCCGCCCGCCGGAAGCGGCGGCGCCGGATCGCCT
>JBOHKZ010000269.1:0-5090 GCA_050729355.1 Phenylobacterium sp.
GGCTTTGGCGACATCACCCTGCCCGGGACCTGGGGAAAGCTGCTCACGATTGTCATAATGATCTCAGGGATCACGCTCTTCCTCCGCTTCGCCCAGGCGTTGATCCGTCCCGACAAGGTCCGTTTCAACTGTCCGACATGCGGCCTGATGCGGCACGACCTCGACGCCGTGCACTGCAAGGCCTGCGGGCAATTGCTCAACATCCCCAACGACACCCCCTGAGCGGCTGTCGCAAATCTGTTGCGATTGGCTGCTACCGCCCGGCCAACGCACCGGTCCGGAGTACATCCCCATGCGAGCCCTTCTCCTTCTCGCCGCCTCGGCGGTCGCCCTCTCGGCCTGCGGTCAGAAGACCGACAAGGCCTCCACCGCCGGCGCGCCAGCGGTCAGCGGCGGCGGAAGCTCGCGCAATCAGGTCTGGGCCGCAGGCTCGTCCACCGTCTTCCCCTTCGCCACCCGCGTGGCCGAGACCGTCTCCAAGACCACGGGCGGCCAGGCCGCCAAGGTCGAGAGCCTGGGCACCGGCGGCGGCTTCAAGCTGTTCTGCCAGGGGACCGGCTCGGCCTATCCCGACATCGCCGACGCCTCGCGGCCGATGAAGAAGTCCGAGTGGGACAAGTGCCAGGCGGCCGGCGTCACCGATATCGTCGAGATCAAGATCGGCTATGACGGCATCGTCATCGCCGACGCCAAGACCGCGCCGGTGTTCAAGGTGACCCGCGAACAGATCTACCGCGCGCTCGCCGCCGAAAGGCCGGCCGGCGCGGCCTTCGGTCCGAACGCCGCGAAGACCTGGGCCGACGTCGCCAAGGGCCTCCCCGCCGAACCGATCCTGGTATATGGCCCGCCGCCAACCTCGGGCACCCGCGACGCCTTCGTGGAACTGGCCATGGAAGCCGGCGGCGGAAAGATCCCGGCGCTCGCCGCCCTGAAGAAGAGCAACGAGGACGACTTCAAGGCCAAGACCCACAAGATCCGCTCGGACGGCGCCTGGGTCGACGCCGGTGAGAACGACAACGCCATCGTCCAGACGCTGGAAAAGACCCCAGGCGCGGTCGGCGTCTTCGGCTACTCGTTCCTCGAGAACAACATGGACAAGGTGAAGGCCGCCACCGTCGACGGCGTGGCCCCGACCTTCGAGAGCATCTCGTCGGGCGCCTATCCCCTCTCACGCTCGCTCTACATCTACGTGAAGAAAGCCAACATCGGCGTGACGCCCGGCCTGAAGGAATTCCTCGATGGCTTCACGTCCGACGCGGCGACCGGCAAGGGCGGCTATCTGCAGCAGCGCGGCCTGATCCCGCTGCCGCCCGCCGACCACGACGCCCAGAAGGCCATGGTGAAGTCCCTGACCCCGATGGCCGCGCCGACCTCCTGAGCCGCGTCAACACCCCCAACCTCGTCATCCTCCGGTCAGCTGAAAGCTGATCCGGGGACCCAAGCTGAGCCTCGAGGTTTGCGAGTCGGCTTGGTTCCCCCGGAACGCGTCTTCGCGCGACCGGAGGATGACGAGGTTTGAGGAAAACGCGGTCCACCATCCTTGACAGGCCGAGACCCGCAGGCTCGCATCCGTCGAGCTGCAAGGACCGCGGCGCGCCGGCGAGCGCGATCGCGGCCTGGGGAGGGCGTATGAACCAGAACAAAGACGGCGTCGGCCGGCGTGGACTGCTGACGGCCGCGGGCGCCGCGGGTGTCGCGGGGTTGGCGGCGGCGACCGCCCCGGCCGCGGCCCAGGCCAAGCCCGGCGGCAGCGGCGGCGCCAGGCGGCTCTCCACCCCGACCGAGGCGATCGTCGAGACCCGGTCCGGCAAGCTGCGCGGCGCGGTGCGCGACGGCGTCTTCACGTTCAAGGGCGTGCCCTACGGCAAGGACACCGGCGGGGCCGCGCGCTTCCTCCCGGCCCAACCGTTCGCGGCCTGGACCGGCGTGCGGCCGGCCTTGACCTACGGCCCCTGCTGCCCGCAGGTGGTGCGAGGCGGCTGGAGGAACGACGAGACCGCGTTCATCTACGACTGGGACGACGGCTATCCCGGCGAGGACTGCCTGCGGCTCAACATCTGGTCGCCGGGGCTTGGCGGCAAGCCGCGGCCGGTGATGTTCTGGATCCACGGCGGCGGCTACGAGACCGGCTCGTCGCAGGAACTGCCGGCCTATGACGGCGAGCGGCTGGCGCGCCGGGGCGACGTGGTGTTCGTCTCCGTCAACCACCGCCTGGGCGCCTTCGGCTTTCTCGACCTCTCGCAATTCGGCGACGGCAGGTACGCCCAGTCGGGCAATGCCGGCCAGCTCGACCTGGTGACGGCGCTCGAATGGGTGCGCGACAACATCTCGGCCTTCGGCGGCGACCCCGGCAATGTCACGATCTTCGGCCAGTCGGGCGGCGGGGCGAAGGTCTCCACACTGATGGCGATGCCGTCGGCCAAGGGCCTCTTCCACAAGGCCATCGTGCAGTCGGGCTCGCTGCTGAATGTCGGCGACACGGGCTATACGAAGCGCCTGGCCGACGCCGTGCTGAAAAACCTCGCTATCGGCGCGGGAGACCTCGGCAAGCTGGCGGACGTCCCGGCCGCGGCGTTGGTCGCCGCCGGCGATGCCGCGAAGAAGGCGATGCCGCCGCCGGCGGCTGGATCCATCAACCTGGGCTGGGCCCCGGTGGCGGACGGGACCGCGATCCCGGGCGCCACCTGGGCGACCGGCGCGCCGGCGCAGTCGGCCACCATCCCGATGATCATCGGGACGAACCTCAACGAGTTCTCCCCCAGCCTGGGCAACCCGAGCCTCGAGGACATTGACGAGGCGCGCGGCCAAGCGATGGCGGGCAGCCTGATGGGCGGCGCGCCGCCGCAGGCCTGGGCGGCGTTCCGCGCCGCCGACCCAAAGGCCAGGCCGGTGGAAATCCTGTCGCGGATCGTCTCGGCGCGGTTCCGCGCGCCGGCCGTCGTGCAGGCTCAGGCCAAGGCGAAACAGGGCGGCGCGTCGGCCTGGCTCTATCGCTTCGACTACAATCCCGGGACCGTCCTGGACGGCCGGGTCCGCGCCTTCCACTGCGCCGAGATGGCCTACGCCTTCGACAACGTAGATCGCTGCCTCAACTCGACCGGCGGCACCGACGAGGCGCGGGCTCTCTCAGCGCGGATGGCGGACGCCTGGATCGCTTTCGCCCGCACCGGCGACCCGAACCACAAGGGCCTGCCGCACTGGCCGCCGGTCTCCGCGACGGCGATCCCGAACATGCTGTTCGACGCGGCTAGCACGGTGAAGAACGATCCAGATGGGCGCCAGTTGGCGGCCCTGAAGGCCTAGGCGTTGGCCGCATTCGGCCGCCGCTGCTAGGCTTTGCAAGACGGCGCCGGCAGAGCGCCGGGATTCGGCGGGAGGACGTCATGAGGATGCGCGGGACGCAATGGACAACGGCGCTTGCGATTGCAGGTGCGGCGACGCTCGGAGCCGGCGCCGCCGGCGCGAAGGACATGCTGGGCGTGGCTTGCAAGAGCCCGCCGCCGGAACACTGCTCGGGCGAGGCCTGCGTTCCGCTGCTGGGAAATCCCGGCAACGCGGTCGATCCCAAGACCGGCCGCAAATTCTGGCTGGATTATCCCTGCGACCTGAAGCCCGGCGACAAGGTCGTCTTCATCCTGAACATCCACGGCGCCGGATCGATCGGCCAGTGGGAGCGGCACTACTTCCCGGCCTTCGATTACAAGGACAAGTACAAGCTGGTGGTGGCGACGCCGACCGCGGCGACCGAGCGGCCGATGGCGCCGGGTACGCCCGGCGTTCGCGTCTGGGTGGCCGAGGCGGACGACGCCCACCTGCAAAATATCTCCGACCTGGTGATCGACGCCTTCGGAGCCAGGAACATCAAGGCCTTCTGGCTGGCGGGCCATAGTCAGGGCGGGATCACCTCCAACCGTATCGTCTGCTCGCCCTACTTCGCGAACAAGGTCGATGGGGTGCTGAGCTTGTCCGGCGGTCGCATTGGCGGTGTGCAGATGAACCCGCAGTTCGGACCGCCGAAGCCCGATGGCTCGCCGCCGGCCGCGCGGCCGATGGGCGCGGCCATGAGCCCGACGCTCCCAGCCTGTGCGATCTCCCACATCTACGAAACCGGAGAGTACGAGATCGTCAGCCTGCCGCAGACCTCGACGCTGGCCGAGAAGTACGGCTGCGGCGCCCGCGTCGAGAAGCCCGACCTGGTGGACGACAAGGCCGGGTACGTCTGGGACTACGCGCGCCAGGGCTACAAGGTGTGGGGCATGAAGGCTCGGCCGGGGACCTCGAAGGCCTGGGTCTATCCCAAGTGCAAGGACGGCCGGCTGGTCGCCGATGTCGAGCGGATGGATAAGGGCCACACCGAGGGCCTCGAGCCCAAGGTTACCGAGGAACTTGTGAAGATGATCGTCGCCGCACCGGGCGGGAAGGTCGCCGGCGGCAGCTAGGTCAGGTCGATCGGGACTTTGCGCAGGTCGCCTTCCCACACGCGGCGGGCTTCGGCCAGGTGATCGTCGGCGGCCTTCGCGTGACCGAGTTTGCGTTCCGCCTGGCTGAGCACGCGAAGCGCGAGGGCGTCCTGCGGCCAGTCGACGAGGCTCGCCTTGGCCTCCCGTTCGGCGTCGGCATAGCGCCCGGCCTTCAGGTAGGCGGCGGCGGTGCTGCGGCGCACCGGATACCACCAGGGCGGCGGGTCGAAGTTCTTCAGGACCGGGAAGGCCTTCTCCTGGGCCGCGGCGGCCTGGGCGTAGAGGTCAGCCGCCTGGGCAGGCTGGCCCTGCAGCATGGCGGCCCGGCCGGCCAGCACCTTGGCGGCGATGCCGGCGATCTGGACGGCTCCGTTCTCAGTCGCCGCGGACGCCTCGACGCCCAGCGCTGAGACGGCGTCGGCCTCGCGCTTGACCCCGATCGCGTCGCCGCGGAAGGCCAGGGCCTCGCCGCGCGCATAGTGGCGGTAGATCTTCTGGATCCGCTTGTCGTCCGGGCGTTCGGGAACCGCCAGGGCCCGGTCGGGCGCGTAGCGGCCCAGGGCCACCAGGCTCCGCGAGGCGGCGGTGACGCGGCGATCGGCGGGTCCCTGGTTGAACGCCTTTCCCGCA
>JBOHKZ010000270.1:0-8672 GCA_050729355.1 Phenylobacterium sp.
TTCCTGCCCTGCGCTTGAGGCTCAGGCGAAGATGAAGTCGTTGCGGCCAATGCCGCTGGTGTTGAGCATGATCGTCAGGTCGTCGACCCCGGCAAGGTCCACCACAATGCTGCCCGCGGTGATGTGCACCTCGGCCCAGCTCACATGCAGCGTGGAGAGGTCGAACTTCTCGCCGCGCTCGTAGCCGATGATCTTGTCCGTGCCGGCGTCGTGGAACACGAAGGTGTCCAGGTCGGCGCCGCCCGCCAGGGTGTCGTTGCCAGCGCCGCCGTCGAGAACGTCCTTGCCGGCGCCGCCGCTCAGGCTGTCGTTGCCCACGCCGCCGCTCAGGCTGTCCTTGCCGTTGCCGCCGAGGAGCACGTCGTTGCCCTCGCGCCCAATCAGGGTGTCTTCGCCGTTGTTGCCGGTGAGCGTGTTGTTGGCGCTGTTGCCCATCAGGGCGTCGCTGCCGCTGCCGCCCGTGGCGTTCTCGATCACCACGTTGTGGGCGATGGTGTAGCCCCCAAAGGTGCCGTCGACGAAGGAGACGACGCCGCCGCCGGTGGGCGTGTAGTCCAGCGTCGCCGGCAGCAGGTCGATGTGGACGTTGCGGCCGCCGGAGTAGGCGATGGTGTCGGTGCCGCCCGAGTCCCAGATGGTGGAGTAGTAGGCGTTATTCTGCTGGGACTCGATGTCATAGACGTTGTTGCCGGCGTTGTAGGCGTGCACGCCGTAGCGCTCCTGCAGCACCGCGATGTCAAAGGCGCTGAGGGTGCCCGACCAGCCCGAATCCAGAGTCTGGCGCGAGAACTCCAGCGTCCCGTCCGGATTGGTCTGCCAGCCATCATTGTACGACATGACCGTGTAGACGCCCTGGTTCAGGTCATAGATGCCAAGCGAGCCCTGGCTGTCGGTGACGCCCAGCATGACGTCCGACCCGCCGCCGGTGTCGTGCGGGTGGGCGAGGCCATGGGCGTGGCCGAACTCGTGCAGGATGACGGCGAAGGAGAAGCCGCCCTGCTCGAGGCTGGCGGGCCGGGTGAAGCCGCCGCTGTCAAGGTTGAAGACGCCGATGCCCTGCTGGGTCCCGTCCGCCGGGTCCTGCGGATAGAAGTAGGCGCCGTACTGTTCGCTGATGTCGGTGACCAGGCGGAACGTCGCCTGATGGACGTCAGTCGTGATCAGATAGTTGATGCCGGTGATGTGGCTGTATTCGTTCAGCGCGTTCATCACGCCGTCGATCTGGAACTGCTGCCAGCCGTAGGTGACCATCGGCTGGCCGTCGTCGCCCAGTTCGCCGAATCCGCCGTCGCTGGCCGGGGCGAAGTAGACGTAGGCCGTCGGCGTGCCACCCACGTTCACCGTCGGGATGTTATTGGCGTCGACCCAGCGGATCGACTGCAGAGGGTCATGCTCGGCAGGGTTCGTCGCCGTCACGTCCAGCGTGTAGCCACCGGTCATCGTGGGCTCGTAGCCCTCGGCCCGAATGAAGTAGGTCCCGGTGGTCGGCGCGATGAAGCCGATGCCGGTTTCGTAGTTCGCCGCTGCGGAGATCTGCACCCCGTTGGCGTCGTAGAGGTGCAGGATGCCGAGGTTGTCGCCGGCCACCTGGTTCGGATACTCGGCGCCGCTCGCGATGCCGCCCGCGTAGGTGAAGGTGTAGAAGTTCCCGGCGGTCAGCTGGATCCGGTACATGTCCAGGTCGCCGGGGGCGTTCAGCTGGGCGTAAGTGGTGCTGCCCACCACGATGTCGACGGCGGTGGCCCGCGTCGCGCCCGCGTCGGGCGCCGTGCTGTCCCACCGGGTGATCGTGTAGTCGCCGGCGTCAATGTGGTCCGGCGCGGTGGGGTCGACGTAGTACCAGGAGCTCGCGACCAGGTTGTAATCGGCGGTGGCCGTCGGGGTGAACGTGATCATCGACGACCGGCTCAGCCCGCCATCGTCATCGGAGGCCAGAACGGTCGAGAAGTTGGAATTGTAGAGGAGCAGGAACGGGTCCTCGATCCCGCCCACCTCGGTCGGCCGTTCGGCGAACGTATAGGTGACTCCTGCCGTCAGGTGGACGGTGAACACGTCGTACTGGTCGGCGTCGAGCGAAGCCAATGTCACGCTCGACGGTGTGGCGCCGTCCGCGAGCGTCAGTCGTGACCCTTGGACCAGACCTGAGATCGACGGGCCCCTGAAGGGCCCGCCGCCGGTCTCGTCGTACGCGAAATCGTCCATGCTAAATGGCTGCATCTACTGCCCCTTACCCGGCTTATTTCCAACGTCCCTGAAATGAAAAGCATCATGTATTTAAGGGCCTAGCAATGACTTTGTCGGAAGCGCCCGCAAGATTATGCTGGGCTGGGTGGAGGTTTTCCGTTGAAGCTCGTGTTCGCCATCGCCGCCGCCCTGGCGCCCATGGCGACGCTTGCGCCGCCGCACAACGAAGCTCGGCCTTCGTCAGATTCGTCAGGAAAAACCGTGGTCGACGACCGTCTTTCGATCAGCCGCCGCTTCGCCGACCTGGACGCCTACCTGGCCCACCTCCGTCGGAAATCGGCCATCGACGGCGCCTGGTACCGGGAGATCCGGCCGGGCGTCTATGAGCTGCAGACCGGCGGCAACCTGCGCCTCGATCAGGGCCAAAAAACCAGGCGCGTCTTCACCCGCGACGAGCTGGAGCGAAAGTTCGGCTTCAAGCCGTAACGAACCTCGCTGGTGGGCCCGGCCGCGAACGTCCGGTCTACCCGGTTGCGATGGAGGGGCTTCCCACCCGGGGCGTTACGCAAGCCGCGTAAAGCCGTCTGGACTCCACTCCTCGCTGCCCACCCCGTGGTGCACGAAGAACAGCCCGTCTGGGTCGTAGCGCCGCTTGATCGACTTCAGGCGCCGGTAGTGATCGCCCCAGAACGCCGTCTGCCAGTCAGATTCGAAGTAGTCCGTCTCGGAGATGTAGGAGGCCGGCCGCGAGGGCAGCGCCAGCAGCGGCGCCATCGCCGCGCGGACCTGCTCGGCATTGCTGCTCGCCCGCGCGACGTCGGGCTCGTGTCCCGGGACTCCAGGATAGGCCGGTCCCTCCCCGGCGCCGGCGATCGCCAGCGCGAAGGCGTCCAGCACCGCCGGGTTCGTACACGTCTCCCGGCTCCGGGACAGGGCCTCGGGCGGCGCGCCGGCCAGACCCTTGTTGAAATGCAGTGAGACCGATCGCGTGGCGGCGGCATGGACAAGCGCATCCACGAGGGCCGGCTGGCGCTGCGGCTCAAGCAGCTCGCGCGAAAGCCACGTCGACTGATAGGCGTGCAGCACCTGACCCACCTGCCCGGCGTCGCCGTCCCAGAAGAAGTGCGCCTTCGACGCGCCTGGGCGATCGTCAGACCTGGCGACCCCCGGGATCGTCGTCATCACGCTCGCGTCCCAGAAGCGCCGGGCGGGCAAGGCGATGATCGAGGGCTTCGACAGCGTGTAGTCCGCGGGCCGGGCGGCGACCCAATCGAAGAACGGCCGCCAGGTGGCCTGCGCCTCCGCCTGGGTCAGCCCCTGGAAGACCATGCTGATCGAAACCTGGCGTTGGCGGCGGAAGCTGATCTGCTCGCCCCAGTGCGGGTTCATGAGACTGGCCCGATAGAAAGAAAGCAGCTGCCCGACGAGCGCGCGGTACGCCGCGTCCGACGCCGCCGTCACATTGGCGTTGGCTGCTCCGAAGAAGTTCGGCAGGGCGTGGGTCCGAAGCGTCAGGCGCGTGACCACGCCGAAGGTTCCCCCACCCCCGCCCTTCAGGGCCCAGAAGAGCTCGGGGTTGGTGCAGGCGTTGGCGATGCGAACGACGCCATCGGCGGTGACCACCTCGGCCTCCAGAAGGTTTGCGGCGCCGGTCCCGAACCCCTTCGAGAAACTGCCGAAGCCCCCGCCCTGCACCAGGCCCGCGACGCCGACCGTGGTGCAGCCGCCGCCCTGGACATACCGCCCGCCCTTGGTGGTGACGGCGTCGTACGCCTCCAGCCAGAGCGCGCCGGCGCCCACGCTGACCGCCGGTTCCGGCGCCACACGCGCCCCACACCCTTGCGGCGTGAAGCCGTCGTGCAGCTGGATGGCCCGCATCGCCCTCGTCCAGATCAGCAGCGAATCCGGCGCGTTCGAACCGCCCAGATAGCTGTGACCGCCGCCCTTCACGACGAGGCGAAGGTTATGCTTGCGCGCGAAGACCACCGCGGCGGCGACATCGGCGCTGGTCTCCGCGGCCACCGCGTATTCGCTGGGTCTGGAGGTCCAGGCGTCGGTCCACCCAAGCGTCTGGGTCAGGGCGACGCTGTCGCCGATGAAGAACGGATTTCGCAGGTTCTTGAAGAGCGCCGCGCAGGCCGCGGAATCAGGGGCCTGGGCGCAGGCGACCAGCGGCGACGCGATCTTCGCCAGTCGCCCCCCGACCTGCGCGCCAAGCGCCGCCCAGTCCGCCTGCGCGGGCCACCCCGCGTCCTGCGGCCTGAGACGCCGGCGCGGCGGCTTGGCAAAGGCCTCGTCGGGCGTGGCCAGGCCAACAGCAAGCGGCAGGGCCATGGCGTTCATCAGCAGCTGGCGGCGAAGCATCATGGATTTTCCTCGGACAATGCAGGGTGAACATCGGCCCGCCTACGCGCCAGGTCATTGCGCCAGACGTCCCCGTGGTGACGGTTGTGCATCAGGACACGACCAAGCGGCCAAGTTCACAAGCGGTCGGGGCCGAGTGGCGACCGCCGAGGGATGAGCGGTCGCGGGATGTTCGGAACGGCGACCCGGACGTGACGAACGGAAGAGAGCAGCCGCAGAGGAGACCTACTGCGGGCTTTTGGAGTCACCAGACGGCAGACAGCCGAAGTCTCCTACGCGCCAGCGGACCCTGGGATCCGAGCAAGAAGCCGACCCTCAGAAAGTCTGCTGTCGGACCACCGTCCGGCGCAGGCCCGGCGCCAGGGACCTAGCTCCCCGGCGCCAGTTCCCCGGCGAAGAGGACTGCCTCGCCCAAGGCGAGCGACTGCGCTTTGAAGGATGCGCCCTGCATCCAGGCGACAGGGCTGACGGCCGTTGCGACGAAGCCGTCGAACCCGGCGGGGACCGATACGCCCGTGCCCCGGGCGATCTCCTGGGCGATCATCTGCGGCGTCGTCTGAATGCTGGCCTCGATGATGCCGATCGAAATCGCGATGAGCGCGGCGGCGTCCCCTTCCGTCACCACGGTCACGATGACTCCGACGATGGTTGCGATGACCTCCGCCACCGTCTGACTGTTCTTCAGCCAGTCAGGCAGGGAGACCTCCTTGGACGACAAGGAATAGGAGTCCCGGACGAACTGGAAGTTCCCGTTCGCCACTTGAAGGCTGTAGGTCGACACGGTCGTCAGCTCGATGGTTGCGACGTTGAGCTGGCCGATATTCACCGGGCAGCGAACGCCGACCGTGAACTGGACACTTGCGCCCTGGCGCTCGACCTGCAGCGTCTGCATCTGCACCGGCACCGGGATCACGAGGTTGGGCTTTCCGCCGTGCGTCGCCATTTCGGCGACGAGGGTCGTCAGGATCCCGATTATGGCAAACGGAAGCGTCCAGGGCATGAGTATCGCTTCGGCGAACACCGCATAGAGCGGGCTTACATCCACCTGCACGGTTCGCAGGGGGATGGCCGGCGAGCCGGGCTTCATGCTGATCACCTGGCTCGCATCCTGCCCCGTGATCTGGAGGCGATCCTTTTCGATCTGAGCAAGCTGATCCGGCGTGAGGGGCTTCCCGGGGCTGTAGAGGGCCTGGGCCAGGCCGGCGAAGAGAAGGTTGCGGTTGAACTTCGGCCCGGAAATCAGGAACGCGGCCTTGGCGTCCTTGGGAATAAGCCTGCCATCGAAGGACGGCGGCGGCAGCGGATTACCCGGCACGAACGGATCGGTCATGCACAGGATGGCCAGGGCGGTTCCGTTATCGGCATTTCCGGATGCATCCACGCCCCCCGCCACGCAGTGGCCGACCGCCACGGGTGCGAGCCACCTGGCGGACTGGCGCAAAGCGGACTGGAGATCGATCTTGGCCAGCACGGGCTGAAAGGCTTTGAGGTTCGTCTCGACGCCCTGCTGAAACGCCGACTTGTAGGCCTCCTGCAGATCGGCGCCCGTGGTGGCCTTCTGCTGAGCATCGGTGAGGGTGAGGTTCGCGACACGCGAGGGGAAGAAATCGGTGGCCGGCTGCGCCGAGATGCTCACGAATTTCGGATCGTCGATCCGCCTCAGGTCGAGTTGGCCGAAAACGTCCGCAGCGCTGGTCTGGTACGTCCCTTCATATTCCAGGGTCCCCGGACCCACCGAGATCTTGACCTTGGTCTGCGACCCCGAGAGCGACGGGTCGCCGACGAAAGCGAAGCCGACGAGCGGCGCCGAAATCGAGAACTGCCCGCCGCTCGGGTCCGACCAATCGATCCTCGGCAGGACCAGGTCACCGGCCCGGATGGCCGCAGCGAGAAGTTCGTTCACATGGGATAGGCGCAGGGCAAAGACGGTATCCCATCCGGCGGTCGTGATGTCGGGGGCTCCCGCGCTGACCGGGGGCGGGTTCTGTTCGCTGGTCTTGGCGTCGCTCATGTCTGCCCCGCTGTTTGACGTGTTGCGGTCGGCGCTGTTGGAGACGTCTCCCGCTTCAACCCGATGCGCAGACAGTCGGCGAACTCCACCGTGTCCACGCTGAACCGCTGCGGCGTCGGCCATTCGATCGCAGACAAGGCGTCGTCGATGAGGGACGCGAAGTTCGGCAGCGTCTTGAGGTCTGCGCTTTCGAAATCGGCGATCATCTCTGGAATCCGGCTGATCGCCATGCCGATGGCCATGGCCACACCCGCCAGCACGGCGGCCCAGATCTTCGCCGCGATCGTTGAAAGCCCGAACCGGGAGACGAGCCCGCCGGGCACGAACTTGACGATCAGCGCGGCGGCGATGCCCGCCACGATGCCGACGAGCAGCTCCCCGCCCAGCGCCACGAGCGACTCTTCGGTGTCATGCTGGACGGTCGGGTCGGCCGCCTGCGTCAGGACAAGCACGCGATGGTCAGGATCGTCCGTGGCGGCGACCAGCGTCGCCTTCAATTGCTCGACCGTCCGGACGTTGATGGTCTCGAGGTTGATCGCCCCCAGGTCGATCTTGAAACTCATCTGGATCGTGATCGTGAGAACGTCGTTCGCCAACCTGATCGTGAGGTCGTCGGCCGCGACCGCCGCCGTGTAGGTCTTTCCGTCGCTGGTCTTGACCGGAAAGCTCAGCGGCACGGCGTTGCGGATGCTGCAATCATGGACCGGAAAGTCGCTCACCGCGGTGTCTGGCGAGGTTCCGAACACGTGCGGAAGCACCGGGGCGATCATCGCAGCCATCATCCGCGTGGGAGAGATCAGGAAGGCGGCGTCTTTCTCATCATCGGAGGCGTCCGCCCTCTCGGGAATGGCGAACGGAGACAATTCCAGCGGGGCCCCGATGATGGAGTCGGTCGCCGTCATCGCCAGGAAGCCTATCGCCTGACCCCCGTCCGGCAGCGTCGCCCCGGCGAGCCGCGCGTTCTTCGGCCTGAGCCATGACGTCTTTCCATCGGCGGAAGTATTGATCTTCATGCCGGTAAAGATGTCGTCGAAGGCCTTTGACCCCTCCGCGGTGGCGAACCACCTCTCGAAACCCTGCTTGGCAAGCAGTTTGCCTTCGAAGCCAATGTCGGTCTGGGGCTTGAAATCGACGGTCGCCCACATCTCGCCGGGCTTCGCGGCGTCCGCGGTGGGAGACTTGGCCGCGTCGCCATCGTTCTTGGCCTTGAGCACCATGTTCGTGGTGACGCTGCAAACGGCGCCCGAGAGGTCGCAGTCCGCCTTGCCGCCCTTCAAGGTTCCGCTCTGCAGCGTGGTCGAGAGGGTGAACTGCGCCCCGTAGGCGTCGTCGACCTGCCAGCGGCCGAACGTCCAGGTCAGGTCCCGGTCCGGCGGGCCCTCGCCCGACGACGCGAAGCTGAAGCGGGTTTCGCCCGCCGACGTCGCGGCCGCAATGTTCGCGTTGAACAGGGGCAGCCGCATGGCGAAGACCGTGTCCCAGCCGAAGGTGTCCGGGTTGGGCATCGTCAGTCGCTCACGTGAACCTCGGGTCGACGGTCACCAGGATTCCGTTGGCCAACTGCCCGGCGGTCGCCACGTATTTGGTCTTGGTTGCACCAGGCCATTTGATGCGGCCGAGCGACGTGCTGACCAGAGGGCCGATGTCAGGGAGTTTTTCCACCTGGCCGTTTCGGGCCCAGACGATGGCCTGGGCGGCCAGCTCGGTGATGACGAGGAGGCCGGACCCGACGATGCCCGCGATGACGCGCGACCAGATCTTCGCCGAGTTTGCAGTCAGGCCGCATCTCGTGAGCACGCCCTTGAAGCCCACGACCGACAGGACGATGCCTGCGGCCGCCAGGACCGCCGCGATCACGGCGACCGCGATCTGCGACCCCGTGCTCAGACGGGCTGAGGTGACGGGCGCTTGCGGATCGACATTGCTCAGCATGAAGATCATCGAGTCCGGGTCGTCGGGCTTCGGGACCAGCACCATCTCCAGGCGCTCGTCGATCTGGGCGTCCACGTACAGCCCGAGGACTTCCGTCGTCATCGCCATGGGCGTCAGCGTCATGTGCAGGCGGTTGGCGTCCTGCGACACCTTCAGATTCCCGCGATCGATCGTGCAGTCC
>JBOHKZ010000271.1:0-3286 GCA_050729355.1 Phenylobacterium sp.
AAGGCCGGCGGCCTTCACGGCGTCCTTGCGGACGGGGGCCTGAGGTTCTTCAAGGCCGATGATCTGGCGGACGCAACGAAGATCGCGACCGACGACCCCACGGTGTAGTCCGGCTTGCTGAACGTCGAGGTGAAGATGTTCTGGGTCCCGTTCCACGAGTGACCGGGCCGTCGCCGGCGCACTCTGGAAATCGCGCAGGTCTCGCTGCAGGAAGTCGGCGAACGCCTTCGCGGAAGGCTTCGCGGCCTGCCCGCCCGGGAATACGGCGAAACAGTCGAGCATGCCCATGCTCCAGTCGGGCAGGAGCTGGACGAGGGTCCCCGCCGCCAGTTCCTGCTTGATCGAGGTGTAGCTCGCCGCCACGACGCCCAGGCTGGCGAGGCCTGCGGCGATGCCGACTTCCCCCGCCGTGACGAGCAGACTGCCGTCCATTTTGACTGTCGCCTCAGCGCCGTCCGGGCCCTCGAAGGTCCAGCCTTTGCCTGCGACGGGTCCTGCGATGATCGCCACATGGTCGGTGAGTTCCGCCGGCGTGCGCGGCGTCCCGTGCTGCGCGAGATAGGCGGGCGAGGCCGCGATCATCAGCGGCCATTGGCCGATCTTGCGGGCCACCGCGCTGGAATCGGCCATCCGCCCGAACCGCAGCGCGACGTCGATCCCGTCGGCGATCAGGTCCTGGCGCTTGTCGTCGATCAGCAACTCCACGCGCAGCGCGGGATGGGCGGCCATGAACCCGCCCAGCCGATGGACCAGCACGCGGGACGCAAAGATCGACGACGCGCCGACGCGCAGGACGCCGCGCAGCGTCTCGTCACCGCGCACGGCGTGGTTCGCTTCGTCCAGGGTGTCGAGGACGGACTGCACCTTGATCAGATAGTCCGCGCCGGCCTCCGTCAGGGTGACCGCCCGCGTCGTGCGCGAGAACAGCACGGTCCCGAGGGTCCTCTCCAGCTCCGCGATCGTGCGAGAGACCGTCGGCTGGGAAAGGTTCAGCTCCTGAGCGACCCGCGAGAAGCTTCCCGTCCGCGCCACGCGGATGAAGGTCCTCAAGGTGCTGATCTGATCGGTCATGGATGCCCTGACCGTCAGGCCTAGCACGCGGCCGCGCGAGGTGTCGTCCGATTGGGGTTTCACCGACGTTGCTGGCGAGGAGATTGCCTCTCCAGGAGCAGCACAGAGGGTGGGACGCGGACACGGCCGCAGGCTCGACCGCCGCCGAGCCTATCGCGCCCGCCTCAGTGGCCGGCGAGCGCCGCCTCGGGCATCTCGATGTCGATCTCCAGGGTGGAGACCTGATCGCCCCGGTCGAGCTTGACCACCACGCGGTCGCGATCGATCGGGATATGCTTGGCGATCACCGCCAGGATTTCCTGCTGCAGGATAGCCGCAAGGTCGGCGCCGCCCGCCAGGCCCCGCTCATGCGCCAGCAGCACCTGCAGCCGTTCGCGGGCGACGGGCGCGGAGCGGCGGCCGCGCGCGAAAAGGCTCAGGAATTTCATGCCGCCGCCCTCCTGCCGAAGAGGCGGCTCATGAAGCCCCGCCGCTCGCGCGGCTCATCGATGGCGATCGTCTCGCCCAACAGCCGCCGGGCGGCCTCCCGATAGGCCTTTGCCGCCGGCGAGCCCGGATTGTGCAGCGTCACCGGGCAGCCGACGTTGGAGGCGGTCAGCACGTCGGGGCTCTCGCCGACGATGCCCAGCAGAGGGATCGCCAGGATCTCCAGTACGTCCTCCACCTTCATCATCTCGCCGCGGGCGGCGCGCGCCGGATCGTAGCGCGTCAGTAGAAGCTGCTTCTCCAGCCGCTCGCCGTTCTCGGCGCGCTGGGTCTTGGAATCCAGCATCCCGATGATGCGGTCGGAATCGCGCACCGAGGAGACCTCCGGATTGGTCACCACCACCGCCAGGTCGGCGAAGCGCATGGCCAGGGTCGCGCCCTTCTCGATCCCGGCGGGGCTGTCGCAGACGATCCAGTCGAAGCTCTCGCGCAGCTCATCGATCACCCGGCCGACGCCGACCTCGGTCAGCGCGTCCTTGTCGCGGGTCTGCGAGGCCGGCAGCAGCGACAGCGTCTCGATGCGCTTGTCGCGGATCAGCGCCTGCGGAAGCTTCGCGTCGCCCTGCACCACGTTGACGAGGTCGAAGACCACCCGCCGCTCGGCCCCCATCACCAGGTCCAGGTTGCGCAGGCCCACATCGAAATCGATCACCACGACCTTGTGGCCCTCCTGGGCGAGCGCGGCGCCCAGCGATGCGGAGGAGGTGGTCTTGCCCACTCCGCCTTTTCCTGACGTGACGACGACGACCTTACTCATAGTACTCACCGTTCCTTCCCCGCCGGGCGGCGGGCTGTCTTCAATCGAGAGCCGAGATCTGCAGCGCGCCGCGGTCGCAGCGCACCTGGGCGGCGCGGCCGTGCAGGTTGGCGCCCCAGTGCTCGGCCGTGCGGTAGAGCTGGTCCACGCCCACCAGCTCCGCCTCCAGCCGGCGGCAGAAGATGCGCGCGCCGGCGCCGGTCCGGAGCCCCGCCAGCGCGCGGCCGCGCAGGGCGCCGTAGACATGGATCGAACCGCCGGCGATGACCTCCGCGCCCGAGGCGACGGCCCCGACCACGGTGATGTCGCCGTCCTCGAAGACGACGGACTGGCCCGAGCGGACGGGCCGATCGATCAACAGGGACGGGGCAGACGTCGCGACGGGTGGATCGGGCTCGGGCGCCTGGGCCACATCGCGCCCCTTCAGGCTGGTCGGCAGTCTGGCCCACCGGGTCCCGGCGAGCGTGCTCGGCCCGACGCCCTCGGCGCCGATCACCCGCAGGCCGCGCTCCTCCAGGCCGTCGAGCGCCACCGGGATCGCGTCGCGCCCTACGCTGTCGAGCACCGCGCCCAGATCGACGACGACCGGTCGGTCGGCGAAGAAGCCCGTGGAGCGGCGCATCTGCCCGTCGAGCGCGGCGAACCAGTTGGTGAACGGCGGCTCAGGCGCGATGACCAGCGCCATGATGCTGCGCCCGCGGACGCGCAGCATCGGCAGCGACAGCTCGTCCGCGTCAGGCGCCGCGCGTGCCGCCGGGTGGGGCCCCGGATAAAGCTGGGCAACCATGGCGCCTCCGTCCGCAACTCTGAGGAGGGGCTCCCGCTGGAACGCCCTGGCGTCCCTGACTCATTGATTCGTAGGGCATTCTTGGGGCCGGACAGCCCCTGTTTCGCCGCAGAAATGCCGCCATGAAGCGAAGCTTCGGGGCGGCCGGACCTCAGCGATCGGCGGCCAGCCGGGAGACCATGGCC
>JBOHKZ010000272.1:0-3012 GCA_050729355.1 Phenylobacterium sp.
GACCATCACGTACTGCCCGGGCTGCACCTCGGCGTGTGCCTCGGCGTAGGCGTCGTCCAGATGGGCGTTCGAGGTCTCGATCGTCAGGCGTCCGCCGTCAGGCATGGCGTCGCGTCCGTTGACGCAAAGATTGAGGATGGCGTTCTCGAGCTGGCCGGGGTCCACAAAAGATCGCCACAGACCCCCGGCCAGGACTGTCTCCACCCGCAGATCTTCGCCGATGGTGCGCCGGAGCATTTCGGATACCCCGCCCACCAGCTTGTTCACGTCCATCGCCAGCGGCGCGAGCGGCTGCTGGCGGGAGAAGGCCAGCAGGCGGCCTGTGAGCTGCGTGGCGCGCTGGGCGCCGTCGATGGCGTTGTCGATGTAGGCCGCCGCCCGGGGCGGATCGCTCAGCAGCCGCCGCTTGGCCATATCCAGGGAGCCCAGCACGACCGCCAGCATGTTGTTGAAGTCGTGCGCGATGCCGCCCGTCAGCTGGCCGACCGCTTCCATCTTCTGAAGCTGGCGGACCTGGGTCTCGGCCGCCTCGCGATTGGCGGCCTCCAGCTTGAGCTGCTCATTCGAATGCGCCAGCGCGTCGCGCGCGACCGTCGCCGCCTCGACGCGACGGCGGCCGTCCAGAATGACAAAAGCGCCGAGCAGCAGGGTCGCCAGCGCGCTGGCGATGAGCGCGCCGATGATGAGCACCCCTTGAAGGTTTGCGGCGGCCTGCCGCCGTTCCAGCAGGCGCTGTTCCTCGGCCGTCATGTCCGCGAGGGTCGTGTTGATCTGCTCCATGAGGAGGCGGCCCTGCTCGAGCACGGCGACCTCCAGGGAGCCGCCCCGCCGCCTGACCTCCACATTGTGCTGTAGCCGGGTGAGGCGCTGGCGGATCAGCGCGCGCACCTTGTGCGCCCTCGCCATCTGGTCTGGATTGTCGGCGACCGACCGATCGAGTTGATCGAGTTCACGGTCCATTCCAGCGATCGCCGCGTCGTAGGGCTTCAGAAAGTCGGTTTGCCCGGTGAGCAGGTAGCCGCGCTGGCCGGTCTCCGCGTCCTGCATATGCGCGAGAACCGTGGCCAACTGGTTCTGGACTTCCAGGGTGTGCTTCACCCAACCGAAAGCCGCCTGCTGGCGTTGGGCCAGCCAGATGCTGCCGCCGACCGCGAGCGCGAGAACGGCGAAGCCGATCACAAGGGCTTGAAGCGCCCGATCGGCGCGGCGCGACGGCATCCCCGTGTGATGGCCGACAACGGCCGCGCTTTCAATATGGCTATGTTAGTCGCGACGCTCGGACGCGGAGCGCGCTCACGCCTGCCTGTGGACGACCGCGCACAAGCCATTGGCGCCGCGCCCAAGTCCCGGCAAAGGATCGACGATGCTGATCGTCCTCTCACCGGCCAAGGCGCTCGATTTCACCGCCCCGCCGGCGTCGATCCCGGTGACCGCGCCGCAGATGGCCGACCACACCGCTGAGCTCGCCAAGACCACCCGCAAGCTCCGGACCGTCGACCTGAAGAGGATGATGTCGCTCTCCGACAGCCTGGCGAAGCTGAACCGCGAGCGGTTCCAGGCCTTCCAGCCGGACAGCGAGGACGGGCTGCAGGCGGCCTTCGCCTTCAACGGCGACGTCTACATGGGCCTGAAGGCCCGGGAACTCGACAAGAAGGCGCTGGCCTGGGCGCAGGATCATGTGCGGATCCTCTCGGGCCTCTACGGCGTGCTGCGGCCGCTGGACGCCATCCAGCCCTACCGCCTGGAGATGGGCGTGCGGATCAAGACCAGGCGCGGTCAGAGCCTCTACGACTTCTGGGGGCCGCAGATCTCCGAAGCGCTGGACGCCACGCTGGTCGGCCACAAGGACCGCACCGTGGTTTGCTGCGCGAGCCAGGAATACTTCGGCGCGGTCGACCGCGCGGCCTTGAAGGCTCCGGTGATCGCGACCCGGTTCCTGGAAGAGAAGGACGGCGAGGCGCGCATCCTGTCGTTCTTCGCCAAGCGCGCCCGCGGGCTGATGGCGCGCTACGCCATCGATAACCGCATCGAGCGGGCCGCCGACCTGCGGGCCTTCGACCGCGACGGCTACCGTTACGTGGCGAGCCTCTCCACGGACGACGAGTTCGTCTTCGCCCGGCCGCAGCCGCCGCCGGTCGCCCAGACCCGCGCCAAGACCGCAGCCTCTTGACGAGGCGCGACTGAGACTGGCTTTTGCCGTCCCAACGCTTGTTTGAACAAGAAGAGGGAGGCGCGTCATGGCCTATAAGCCGTTCGACCTGACAGGGAAGGTGGCGCTGGTCACCGGCGGCAATGGCGGCATCGGCCTCGGCATGGCCAAGGGCATGGCCGCAGCGGGCGCCACCATCGTCGTCGCCGGGCGCGATGCAGCGAAAAACACCACCGCCGTCGCCGATATCCTCTCGGCCGGCGGTAAGGCGAGCGCTATTCCAGTCGACGTGCTCGAGGAAGAATCGTGCCGCGCCCTGATCGCCGACACGATGAAAGCCCACGGGCGGCTGGACATTCTCGTCAACAATGCCGGCATGAGCATTCGCAAGCAGCCCGAGGACTATACGCTCGCCGAATGGCACACCGTGCTCGACAGCAACCTGACCAGCGCTTTCCTGTGCAGCCAGGCCGCTTACCCCGAGATGAAGAAGGGTGGCGCCGGCAAGATCATCAACATCGGCTCGATGATGTCGATCTTCGGTGCGCCCTTTGCGACGGCCTACGCGGCGAGCAAGGGCGGCATGGTGCAGATGACCAAATCCCTGGCAACCGCTTGGGCCAAGGACGGCATCCAGGTCAACGCGATCCTGCCGGGCTGGATCGACACCGCCCTGACGCGGCGCGCGCGCGAGCAGGTCAACGGCCTGCATGATTCAGTGCTCAAGCGCACGCCGGCAGCACGCTGGGGCGTGCCTGACGACTTCGCCGGCATTGCGGTATTCCTGGCGGCGCCGGCTTCCGATTTCGTCACCGGCGCAGCGATCGCGGTGGACGGCGGCTACTCATCGCTCGCCTGATCCC
>JBOHKZ010000273.1:0-2602 GCA_050729355.1 Phenylobacterium sp.
CGCCTGATGCTCTGACCGCTCCCCGAGCGCGACCCGCTCCAAGGATAAAGACCGAAGCCCTCGAACTTCGCCCGTCGTGCGCCCCAAGGGCACGGCGGGCTTTTTCGTCTCAGAGATGGTGCGTGCAGAACGCCAGCAGCAGGATGATGGGCAGCGGAATCCCGATGGCGAATAGCAGGATCGAACGCATGGTCGGCTCTCCAGATGGCGTGTCACGGTCCAGCCTTGGACCGCGCCCCTAACGCCAAACGGCGAAACCGCGTTCCGGAGGCTGGCCCATCTCCTCACCTGTCATCCCGGACGGCCGAAGAGCCGATCCGGGACCCAGGGCTAAGCGCACTGCATTGGCCCCTGGGTCCCGGCTCACCGCTTCGCGGCGTCCGGGATGACAGACCATTTGAGGTGAAGAGACTGCGCCTAGCCCGCCGCCTCGCCAGGCCCCGCGTCATTGGGCGCCTGGCGCTCGGTCTGCTCCTCGTCCCGGCGGATCTGCTCCGGCCCCGGCTCCTCGTCGGAGAACGGCTCGAGGCGCTCGGCGTCCACCTCCTTGGGCGGGTCTTTCGGCGACATCTGCATGGCTCTGGCCTCCGGTCAGGGAATCCCGGCCTTGCGGCAAGGTTCCCGCTCGGCCGAAGTCAGGCCTCGGCCTTCACCAGCTTGTCGCCCGTCTTGGTCTCGAAGTCGCTGGCCTCGTGCCGCTCGGGAAGCTGGCTGGCCGGGTCGCCGAAGGTGCGGTTGACCATCCGGCCGCGCTTCACCGCCGGCCGCGCCGCGATCTGGTCGGTCCAGCGGATGACGTTCTTATAGTCCTGCACTGCCAAGAACTCGCCGCCCTCATAGAGCGTGCCCTTGGCCATCGCCCCGTACCAGGGCCAGGTCGCCATGTCGGCGATGGTGTACTCGGACCCGCCCAGGTACTCGCTCTCCGCCAGCCGGCGGTCCAGCACGTCCATCTGGCGCTTCACCTCCATGGCGTAGCGGTCGATGGCGTATTCGATCTTGAACGGCGCATAGGCGTAGAAGTGGCCGAAGCCGCCGCCCAGGAAGGGCGCCGAGCCCATCAGCCACATCAGCCACGACAGCGTCTCGGCCCGCGCGCCCGGCTCGGTCGGCAGGAACTCCCCGAACTTCTCGGCCAGGTGGATCAGGATGGCGCCCGACTCGAACACCCGGATCGGCTTGGGGCCGCTGCGGTCCATGAGGGCCGGGATCTTGGAGTTCGGATTGACCTCCACGAAGCCAGAGCCGAACTGGTCGCCCGCCCCGATGTTGATCAGCCAGGCGTCGTATTCTGCGCCCGTGTGGCCCAGCGCCAGCAGCTCCTCCAGCATCACCGTCACCTTCACGCCGTTCGGCGTCCCCAGCGAATAGAGCTGCAGCGGGTGGCGGCCGATTGGCAGGTCCTTCTCATGCGTCGGCCCGGCGATCGGTCGATTGATGTTGGCGAACCGTCCTCCGTTCTCCTTGTTCCAGGTCCACACCTTCGGCGGCGTGTAGGCGGACGGTTCGGACATGCGTGAAGCTCCCGGTTCGGCGATGCGCTGGCCTTACGATGTGGAGCCTGTGCATCGGTTTGGCCAGAGGGCGTCGGAGGATGACGCCGATGCTGCGGCGCATTAGAACCTTCGGCATGGCCCTAGACAGCTTCCAGAACACCTTCGCCGGCAACCCGCTCGACCGCGCCAGCGACCGCCGCGCCGACCCCGAGTGGCTGGCCTCCCAGCTTGCGTCCGCCGAGTCGCTGGGCGTGGCCATCTGGAACGGCCGGCCGCTGGTCGAGGACTCCAAGGACGGCGGCAAGCAGATCGCCTACCTGCCGGCCAAACTGGTCGCCGACCTCGCCCAGGGCGAGGAGCGGCTGCTGTTCCTGGGCCTGTGGAAGGACACCGCGGTCTTCGCCGTCGACATGGAAGGCCCCGCCGACCCGGCCGACGGGCCGCTGGAGGGACTCGGCAAGTTCGAGGACCTGCGCGCCGTGGCGCTGAAGCTGCCGCACACCGAGGCCGCCATCGTCGCCACCGCCAAGCAGATGTTCGAGTGGCGCCGCCGACACGGCCACTGCGCCGTCTGCGGCCAGGCGAGCCGCGCCATGGACGGCGGCTGGAAGCGCAAGTGCCCCTCCTGCGACACCGAGCACTTCCCGCGCACCGATCCGGTGGTGATCATGCTGGCCTACCACGGCGACCGCTGCATGCTGGGCCGCCAGGAAGCCTGGCCCAAGGGCATGTTCTCCGCCCTCGCCGGCTTCCTCGAGCCCGGCGAGACCATCGAGGAGGCCTGCGCCCGCGAGCTCAACGAAGAGGCCGGCCTGCACGCCGTAAAGGTGCGCTACCACTCGACCCAGCCCTGGCCCTATCCGTCATCCCTGATGATCGGCCTGATCGCCGAGGTCGAGGACGAAGAAGGCTCCCCCGACCAGACTGAGCTCTCCGAGATCCGCTGGTTCACGAGGGACGAGGCCCGCCAGCTCATCGCCGGCCAGATCGAAGGAACCTTCGCCCCCCAACGCATGGCCATCGCCCACCAGCTCATCAAGGCCTGGGTGGAAGAGGGATAATCTTATTTCCTCCCCTTCGGGGGAGGTGGCGCGAAGCGCCGGAGG
>JBOHKZ010000274.1:0-3138 GCA_050729355.1 Phenylobacterium sp.
GTCTGACTGTAGAAGTCGGACTTACTTCTTTTCCGGGGTCGCGGCCATGGCGGCGGCGTCAGCGGCGGCCGGAGCAGCGGCGGCAGCGGCGGCCGGAGCAGCGGCTTCAGCAGCGGCCGGAGCAGCGGCTTCAGCGGCGGCCGGAGCAGCGGCTTCAGCAGCGGCGGGCGCGGCGGCGGCGGCGGCGTCAGCGGCCGGAGCGGCTTCTTCGGCCTTCTTGGCGCAGGCCGACATGCTGAGGGCCAGAGCGCCGGCAACGGCGACCGAGGTGATGATACGAAGGTTCATGATTGGACTCCCCTGGAGGACTATCCCCCGACAATGCGCGACTCTTACACGGCTTCGTGAATTCCCGAAATCGTGATCGTGCATTCGGCGTGATTTTTTCGCCTATCACGGCATGTGGATTTCCGTACCGGCTTCCTCTAGTCCGCCCTGAGCGTCTGGAGGAACTCGATGACGAAGCGTGTGCGTAAGGCGGTCCTGCCGGTGGCCGGACTGGGAACCCGGGTGCTGCCCGGCGCAAAGACCACGCCCAAGAACCTCCTGAACATCGTCGACCGGCCGATCCTGTCCTACGTGGTCGAGGAGGCGCGGGCCGCGGGTATCGAGCATTTCGTCTTCATCGTCGGGCGCGGACAGGGCGCCATCGAGGACTATTTCGACCATAACCCCGAGATCGAGGGGATCCTGGAGGCCAAGGGCAAGACCGACATCCTGGCCGACGTCCGCGCCGATCTGCCCAAGCTCGCCGGCCAGATGAGCTTCATCCGCCAGATGGCGCCGCTGGGCCTTGGCCACGCCGTCTGGTGCGCCCGCGACGTGATCGGCGACGAGCCCTTCGCCGTGATGCTGCCCGACATGCTGATGGCCGCGCAGCGCCCCGCCCTGGCCCAGTGCGTCGACGCCTACGAGAAGGTCGGCGGCAACATCATCGCGGTCGAGCCGGCGCCGCAGGGCGAGACCCACAAATACGGCATCGTCGCGCTCGACGGGCAGGATGGCCGGCTCAACCGCATGACCGGCATGGTCGAGAAGCCGCCGCTGGGGACCGAGCCCTCGAACCTGTTCATTTCGGGCCGCTACATCCTGCAGCCGGAGATCTTCAAGATCCTCGAGACCCAGGAGCGCGGGGCCGGCGGCGAGATCCAGCTCACCGACGGCATGGTCAACCTCATGAAGGGCCAGACCTTCCACGCCCTGGAGTATGAGGGGACGACCTACGACTGCGGCGACAAGATCGGCCTCCTGCGCGCCAATGTCGCCTTCGCCCTGGCCCGGCCCGATCTGGCCGACGCCGCCCGCGCGGCGATCAAGGCCCTGCTCTAGGAGCCGCCCCAAGGAGGCGAAGCTTTGAGGCTGTTCGTCTTCGGATACGGCTACACCGCCCGCGCGCTGGCCCGGCGGCTGACGCCGAAGGGCTGGCGGGTCTTCGCCAGCGTCCGCGATCCGTCCAGCATAGCCCCGCTCGCCGCCGAGGGCGTGGTCGGCGTGGCGGTGGATGACGCCGACGGCCTCACCGACGCGCTTGCGGGAACCAGCGCGCTCTTGGTCACCGCCCCGCCCGACGCCGAAGGCTGCCCGGGCCTGCGCACCCTGGTCCGCCAGCTCGCCCGCGCCGAGGCCTTCCCGGACTGGACCGGCTACCTTTCCACCACCGGCGTCTATGGCGACCGTGGCGGCGGCTGGGTGTTCGAGACAAGCCGCCTCGCCGCGCAGTCGCTGGAGGGCGCGCGCCGCGTGGCCGCCGAGCGCGACTGGCTGGAAGTGGGCCGCGGCATGGGCCTGACGGTGCAGCTCTTCCGCCTGCCCGGCATCTACGGCCCCGGCCGCTCGGCCTTCGACCGCCTGCGGGCCGGCCAGGCCCGCAGGATCGCCGCGCCGGGACAGGTCTTCTCGCGCATCCACGTGGACGACCTCGCCGCCGGCCTTGAGGCGTCCATGGCGCGGCCCCGGGCCGGCGGGATCTACAACCTGTGCGATGACGAGCCGGCGGCCAATTCCGAGGTGGTCGCCTATGCCGCGGGCCTGCTCGGGATGAACCCGCCGCCCGAGATCGCGCTCGACGCGGCCGCCCTCTCGCCCGCCGCCCTGCGCTTCTACGCCGAGAGCAAGCGCGTCTCGAACGCCCGCGCCAAAGCCGAACTCGCCTGGCGCCCCGCCTACCCCACCTACCGCGAAGGCCTCGCGGCGATCCTGGCGGGCGGCGGATAGTCACGGCCCAGTTGCTCCCCTTTTGGGGAGCTGTCAGCGAAGCTGACTGATGGGGTCCTCCTAGGTCGGCGCTGACCCCCTCCGGCGCTTCGCGCCACCTCCCCCAGCGGGGAGGAACTAGAGTTCGCCCACCGCCGCGATCAACCGCGCGATGTCCTGCGGCCGCGACAGGCGATGGTCGCCGTCCTTGATCAGGGTGAAGACCACGTCGGGCCCGTTGATCGCCTGCGCGAGCTCTAGGGCGTGGCGCCAGGGCACGTCGGGGTCCTCGCCGCCCTGCAGGATGCGCACGGGAGCCTCGATGGGGACCGGCCCGGGCAGGATCGACCAGCGCGCGCCATCCTCCAGCAGCGAGGCGGTGATCGGATAGGGGTCGCCGTATTCGGACGGGCGCAGCCAGACGCCCGCCTCCCGCAGCGCCTTGCGGCCCTCGGGCGGGATCTCCGGCGCCATCAGCTTCTCGGTGAAGTCCGGAGCCGGCGCGACCAGCACCATGGCCTTGACCCGCTCCGGCCGCACCATGGCCGCCAGGCAGGCGATCCAGCCGCCCATCGACGACCCCACCAGCACCACCTCGCCCTGAATCAACTCGTCCAGCACCGCCAGCGCGTCCTCCCGCCAGCGGGTGATCGTGCCGTCGTGGAAATCGCCGCCGGACTCGCCGTGACCGAAGTAGTCGAAGCGCAGATACGCCCGGCCGGACGCGCGCGCCCAGTCGGCCAGCGCCTGCGCCTTGGTCCCGGCCATATCCGAGCGGAACCCGCCCAGCCAGACCACCGTCGGGCCCGCGCCATCGACGCGGCGCCAGGCCAGCTTCGCGCCATCCGGGCGGGCAAGATTTCCAGCCGTCTCACTCATCCTGCGCGTGATAGCGCGCGGCGGTCTTTACGCCACCCCGTTTCGGGGTATGCAGAGGTGTGGTGC
>JBOHKZ010000275.1:0-4144 GCA_050729355.1 Phenylobacterium sp.
GGTCTACGACAACTCCGAGCACAATCCCGCCAATCCCGACCCGAAGCGCAATGTCACCTGGGGCGAGCAGACGCCGGACGAGATGATGTATTTCCGGGTGAACTACCGCTGGGCCGACGAGACGGTGACCCACGTCCGCAACGACCTGCAGGACAAGCTGTTCAGCTCGATGATGATGGGCGCGCTGGACGACAACGCCGACGACCTGATCGAGCCCTACGAGTTGAGGGGACCGCTGCTGGCCCTCAAGGCGCGCTTCGCCGAGCTCGACAAGGACAAGAACGGCGGGCTCGACCAATCCGAACTGGCGGTCGTCCAGGGGCGACGGATGGCGCGGCAGCGGGCCGAGGTTCCGGACCTCTAGTGCGGCTTCAGGTACAGCTTGCGACCGCTGACCCTGAACGACTCCAGCCGCTTGAGGAACGTCATGCCGAGCAGTGAGCTCGACATCGGCGCCTGGTTGACCAGGATCGGCATGTTCTCGAACCGGATCGTGCCGACCGCCAGGCTGTCGGCGGTGAAGGGGGCGGCGTAGCCCACGCCGTTGGCGGTCTCGGATGGGTGGTCGAAGGCCAGGCCGGCGGCGTCGACGCCGATGCGCTCTGCGTCCGCGGGGCTGAGGACCGTCTCGCTGGCGCCGGTGTCGACGAGGAAGCGGACGGCCTGACCGTTCACCCGGCCCATCAGGTAGAAGCCGCCGTCGGGGTCCTGGCTGACGACCAGCTCATGGGCGCCCGTCGCGACCGGATAGGAGGACGAGAATTCTCCCCGGATCCGCTGGCCGACGCCGAGCAACTCGTCGCGGTAGGTGACGCCCAGGACCAGCACGCCGACGATCGCGGCCCAGATCGCCGCGTGCCGCGCCTTCTCGCCCCACCTGATCGGGCCGCGGCCCAGGATGTTCACGGAGACCAGGACCACGACTCCGATCCCCCAGGCAAACGCCGCCCAGTCGCCGCCGGAGGTCAGCTGGCCCGGGAAGAGCTTGGAGAGCAGCGCTACAAGCGCGGCCGCCGCCACCAGGAAGCCGAGCCAGACCCAGACACGTCCGCGCGGGATCGTCGACTTGACCTCCTCGGCGGGTTTGTCGCGCCAAGGTCCTCCAGCATCCGGCATTTGGTTCCCCCCAAACCTTACGTGAAACCGGCTTCATGTGCAGCGCCACGCAGCCTATAGCAATCGGGACGGAACTTTCGGGGGGAGGTCATGTCGCTCGAGCAGCTGTCGGCTCTATCGCAGGTCGTTTCCGCCTTCGCCGTCGTCGCCTCCCTGGTCTTCGTCGGCGTCCAGTTGCGCCACGCCATAAGGGCTGTTCGCGCCTCCGCATCGCAGGCGCATTCGGCGAACTACTACGCGATCAACGCAAGCATCATCGACAATGGCGAATTGGCCCGCATCTGGCGGGAATCCCTCGCGGATTTCGACTCGCAGGACCCGGATGCGAAGGTCCGCTTCGTCGCCCTGGCGAGCAGCATTTTCCGCTTCTACGAATCCTCGCGCGCCCAGTGGCTGCGCGGGCAGCTGGATCACGAGCACTGGCAAATGATCGAGCGGCAGGCGACCAGCTTCGCCTCGCAACCCGGCATCAAGAGCTGGTGGAAGCTGCGTCGCCAATGGCACTCCGCAGAGTTCCAGAACTGGTTCGAGGCGCTTCCCGAAACGGATAGCCGGACGATGTATGCAGAGGCGCCGCGGCGGCCCTAAGTCCCGGGCGGCCCGTGCTGGAAGCTTTCCACGAGGCTCCCGGCCACCAGCCGCCAGCCGTCCACCAGCACGAAGAAGATCAGCTTGAAGGGCAGGCTGACCACTACGGGCGGCAGCATCATCATGCCCATGCTCATCAGCACGCTCGCCACCACCAGGTCGATGACCAGGAAGGGCACGAAGAGCAGGAAGCCGATCTCGAAGGCGCGCTTCAGTTCGGAGATCATGAAGGCCGGCGTCACCACGCGGATCGGGATGTCGGCGACGGTCGGGGGCCGGGGGATCTTCGAGAGCTTCACGAAGAGAGCCAGGTCGTCGCGGTCCACCTGGCTCAGCATGAAGGTCTTCACCGGCGCGCCGGCGGCGTCGAAGGCGGCGGGAAGCTCGATCTGTTGGTCGAGCAGCGGCTTGATGCCCTCGTCGTAGGACTTCTGCAGCGTCGGTCCCATGACGATGGCGGTCAGGAACAGCGACAGCGAGATGATCACCGCGTTGGGCGGGCTCTGCTGCAGGCCGAGCGCCGTGCGCAGCAGGGACAGCACCACCACGATCCGCACGAAGGACGTGGTCATGATCACGATCGACGGCGCCAGCGACAGCACGGTCATGAGGCCGATCAGCTGGACAACGCGCTCGGTCAGGCCCGCGCCAGTGCCGAGGTTGATGTTCACCGCCTGGGCCACGGCGGCAGCGGGGAACACCAGGCTGCCCAGGGTGATCAGGGCCGCCAGGATCGCGGCGCGCCGCCAATCCTCGGCCGGCAGGGTGCGGATGGCGCGGAGGAGGGCGCCCATCAATTGCGTTCCTTCGAAGTGACGGGCTTGGCGGCGCCGAGGTCGCTGACCAGCCGGCCTTCGCCCAGGAGGATCAACCGTTCCTTGCCGTCGCACGAGACGATGACCAGGCGGCGGGCGGGGTCGAGCACCAGGCTTTCCACGACGGCGAGGCGCCGTTCCTTCTTGGAGTTGGAGAACCGAGCCAGCGCCTCGGGTCCGAAGCGGCGCAGCGCCACGGCGCCCAGCCCCACCAGCCCCAGGGTGACGGCGAGCGCGAAGATGGCTCTGGCGAAGGTGGCGAAGTCCATGGCGCTTCTGCGGCTCGTCGGGGGGGTCGGGCGCATCTCGCTCCGAGTCCCTTAAGTCTGGGTTAACCCTGTTTCTTCACGATGCCGGGCCATGGAGATCCCGCTTTTCTCGATGCTGCGCGGCCGTCTGGGCTACCTGTCCGATCGCCAGAAGGTCATCGCCGAGAACGTCGCCAACGCCGACACGCCACACTATCGGCCGAACGACCTGAAGCCCTTCAGCTTCGAGGCCCAGATGAAGGCCGCGACCAGCGGCGCCGGCGTGCAGGCGGTGACCCAGCCGGGCCACATGCAGGCCCCGAACGCCCGTCGCAGCCTCTCCGGCGCCAAGCCGCTCCACACCGCCGACTCCGAGACCACGCTCGATGGCAATGGCGTGGTGCTGGAGGAGGAGATGATGAAGATGACCGACGCGCGGATGAACTACGACGCGGCCATCACCTTCTACCAACGATCCATGGGCATGATCCGTACGGCGATCCGTGCGCCGGGCCGCGGCTGAGGAACATTAGATGGCTGACTCGACCACCATCAGCGGCTCGACCCAGGCGATCGCGGTCTCAGCGCTCCGTGCGCAACAGGCGCGGATGCGGATCGTCGCCGAGAACCTGGCCAACTCGAACTCGACGTCGAAGACCGCCGGCGGCGACCCTTACCGGCGCCAGGCGCCCGTCTTCCTGCCCACTAAGGTGGCCGGCGGCACCGGCGTGAAGATGGCGCGTGTCGCGCCCGACCCCACCGACTTCAAGACCGACTACGAGCCCGGCAATCCGTCGGCGGACGCCAAGGGCTACGTGAAGCTGCCCAACGTCGATCCGCTGATCGAGGCGATGGACATGCGCGAGGCGCAGCGGGCCTACGAAGCCAACCTCAACGTCATCGAGACGTCGCGCGCCATGGACATGCGCACGCTCGATCTCCTGAAGAAGTAGGGCGGACCTAAGCCATGATCACCGCACTTGCTGCGACCAAGGCCTACGGCGCCGCCCAGAAATCGATGGGCGTCGATCCGGGGCTCGGCGGCGCCAGCATCGCGCCCGGCGGCGGCTTCGGCGACATCCTGAAGTCGGCGATGACCGACGTCATGAAGTCGACCAAGAACGCCGAAACCCAGATGGCGGCCCAGGTGCACGGCAAGGCCGAATTGGTGGATGTGGTCACCGCGATCTCGGCGGCCGAATCCAGCCTGGAAACCGTGATGGCGATCCGCGATCAGGTGATCAACGCCTACCAGGAAATCATGCGGATGCCGATCTAGCGGCATCGTGCTCCCCCGTCGGGAGAGCTGTCGCGAAGCGACTGAGGGGGTCCGTCACCCTTCAGTTCCCCCTCCGGCCCTCCGGGCCACCTCCCCCA
>JBOHKZ010000276.1:0-2994 GCA_050729355.1 Phenylobacterium sp.
CCTACATGCTGATCATCGACATCGACTCGCCCAACCGCGGCCGGGTGCGCGAAAGTCAGGAGCCGATGAAGGACCTGCGGGCCTTCATCGCCGCCTATCCATCGGCCAGCTTCGGGACCGTGACCGCGGCCCCGAAGTAGGCTGCGGGGTCCGGCCTATTGCCGGGCCATGTAGATCTTCATCTTGGCTTCCTGGTCCTCGACCAACTCGCCGCTGATGTCGATCATCGCCTTCTTGACCGTGCCCGCGAAGGCGAACGGCGGCTTGTAGTCCTCCATCACCGGAGACCCCGTGTCGGCGCCGACCGAGACGCCGGCGGATAGCCCAAGCGCCAGGGGGATGGTCACCGGCAGGTCGCCGCTGCCAAACGGCTTGGCGTCCACGAACAGCTTGATGCTCGCCGGTACGCCCTTGCCGGCGGCGATGTCGGCCTTGCCGGTGGGCGTGAACTCGAAGCTGAAGATGTGGTCGCCTTCGGGGACCTTGTCGGTCGACTGCACCTTGAAGCGCTGATCGGCGACGTAGTTGTAGCCGTAGGTCAGCTTGCCGCCTTGGATATAGAAGGCGTAGCCGCCGTCGTTGCCGCCCATGCTGAGCAGGACCCCGTCGGCGCCGCCCTTCGGCACATCGGCGTGCACCGATACCGAGTGCGCGACGTTCACCAGCGTCGGCGCCGCGCCGCTCGGCACGGCCTGGGTGCCTGGGTAGTAGACGTATTTCTTACGGGCCTCGGCGATCTGCGGCCGCGGTTCTGCGAAGCGCGCCGTGCCGCGGGCGTCGATCGGCAGCACGTTGTACTTGCCCGCCTCGACGTACCACATCCCGATCATGGCGATCAGCCGATCGCGCTCCTTGCCCGCCAGGTCATTGGTCTCGGCGAAGTCCTCTTCCAGATTGTAGAGCTCCCACCCGTGGGCATCGAGCTTGATCAGTTCGTCGTAGCTGATCGGGTCGCCGAACTTGCGGCCGGACTCGGTGAACGAGATGCCGGGCCACGGACAGACCGCCCGCCAGCCGTCGTGATAGAGCGAGCGGTGGCCAAACATCTCGAAGTACTGGGTGATGTGCAGGGCCTCGGCCTTGGCGTTGTCGAAGGACGATTTCAGGCTGAAGCCCTCGATCGGCGACTGGGTCACGCCGCGGATGCTGGTCGGCGGCTCGATGCCCAGCGCGTCCAGCGTCGTCGGGACCATGTCGATGCCGTGACAGTACTGGGAGCGGATCTCACCCCGCGCCTTGATGCCCTTGGGCCAGCAGACGATGAACGGGTCGGCGGTGCCGCCGCGATAGGTCTCGCGCTTCCAGCGCCGGAACGGCGTGTTGCCGGCGTGGGTCCAGCCCCAGGGATAGTGGTTGAAGTAGCGGGGCCCGCCGATGTCGTCGATCGCCGCCAGATTCTGTTGGAGGTTGTCGGGGACGTTGTTGAAGAACTTGTTCTCGTTGACCGATCCGGTCGGCCCGCCCTCGGCGCTGGCGCCGTTGTCGGAGATCAGCATGATCAGGGTGTTCTCGTATTCGCCGAGCTCCTTCAGGAAATCGACCACCTGGCCGATCGCCGCGTCGGTCATCTCCGCAAAGCCCGCGAAGACCTCCATCATGCGTGCGTAAAGCTTGCGCTCGTCGGCCGGCAGCTTGCCCCAGTCCTGGACATCGGGATCGTGGCGCGAGAGCGTGGTGTTGGCCGGGATGATCCCGAGCTCTTTCTGCTTGGCGAACACCTTGGCCCGATAGGCGTCCCAGCCGTCGTCGAACTTGCCCTTGTAGCGGTCGGCCCATTCCTTCGGGGCATGGTGCGGCGCGTGGTTTCCGCCGGGCGCGAAGTAGAGAAAGAACGGCTTGTCGGGGGCCACCTGCTTGGCGTCGGCGATCATCGCCTTGGCCCGCTCGGCCAGATCCCATGAGAGGTGATAGCCCTCTTCCGGGGTCTTCTCCGGCTCCACCTGATGATTGTCGTAGATCAGCTCGGGGTAATACTGGTGCGTGTCGCCGCCGAGGAAGCCGTAGTAGCGCTCGAACCCCCGTCCCAGCGGCCAGCGGTCGTAGGGACCCGCCGCCGAGGTCTGCTCGCTGGGGGTCAAGTGCCACTTGCCGACGGCGTAGGTGTTGTAGCCCTGCTGGTGCAGGATCTCCGACAGGAAGCCGTTCTCGAACGGGATATAGCCGTCCGATCCGGGGAAGCCTGTCGCGCCTTCGGTGATGCACGACATGGCGTTGGAATGGTGGTTGCGCCCGTTGATGAAGCAGGAGCGCGACGGCGAGCAGAGCGCCGTGGTGTGCATGTTGGAATAGCGCAGGCCATCGGCGGCCAGGGCGTCGATGTTGGGCGTGTTGATCGGGCTGCCGTAGCAGCCGAGCTGCCCAAAGCCGGTGTCGTCTATGACGAAGAAGATGACGTTCGGAGCTCCGGCCTTGGCCCGATCGGGCTTCGGCCATGCCGGCTTCGACACGTCGGCGGTGCGCCCGACGACGCCGGGAAAGGCTTGGCCGGGTTCGTACTCGGTGAGTGGCATCGGTCGGCTCCTGGGCTGGCGTTCTGACCGGCGAGGAGGTCCCACGCCGCCGTACCTGGAGTGCGACGTCGCGATCATCCAGGTCAGCCAACAGTGCTCGCCGCTAGCCGAGCGGCCATCGGGTCAAATCCCGAGATCGCCGCCAGGGCCGTGCCCGGACAAATGTCGGCGAGAGGTCAGCTAAGCCAGTCGACCAGTCCGTGCTTTGCCAGCCAGACGATCGCCAGTTCCACGGCGCGCCGGCGTGGGACGGGGAAGGCCGAGAGAACCTCGCGCACCGTGCGTGCGCCGCCGCCGGCGATCAGGTCGACGATCTCCTCGCACTCTTGTGGCGTGGCCTGGAGGCCCGTGAAGACCCGATCCAGCGCTCCGCTGAGGGCGCGGACGTCGGCGCCGGTCGCGCGCGAGGATAGCGGCATGTCGAGCGACTGGACCTGGCTCGCGAAGCCGGCGAAGGCGACGAACGGGTCGCGCCGCACTGGAT
>JBOHKZ010000277.1:0-2454 GCA_050729355.1 Phenylobacterium sp.
CGCCAAGCTGCCAATCCCGTAGGGGACGAGAGACCGAAGCGGCCACCAAAGGTTCGCCGCGTTCATTGATAGGCCGTGAAACGTGTTCGCCTGCTCGCGATAGACTGTCAGTACGCTGCCAAGATCCCGGCCGGCGAGCAGGACGGGGACCGCGAGTAGCAGGTAGGTCGCAGGAATAGCGACCAACCAGACAGGCTGGAATCGGCGCTTCAACAGCATCCCGAGCACAAACGGGCCGAGGAATATCGACTGCAACTTCACCGAAACCGCCACGGCAAACGGAATTGAGCCGTTTCGCGCTGTCATGAATAGCCAGGTCGAAGCGAGAATGAAGAAGCCCCAGATGGAGTCGGATTGACCCCAGGCGGCGCCGTTGAACAGCGTCATCGGCGCCAGCCACACGGCCGCGAACGTCCCCGCTGCGCGAACTCGGGACCGAGTGACACCCCAGACCATTCGCGCTGCCAGGAGGGCGCAGGCGAGTTCGAACACCCCCGATATCGCTTTCACGATCGTGAGCGGCGCGGCGAGACTGTCGAACGCGGTCGAGATCAGGAGCAAGTAGCTGAAGAACGGTGTGTAGTTGGTGAATGCGTCACCGAGCGCCGATGCGCCATGGTCCCGTGCGTAGGCGTACCAGGGAATGAGGTACAATCCCGTATCAACGGTCGTATAGCCGCGAAGAGCGTATCGAATCGCAAGACCGACGCCGAGGGCGATGGTCGCGAAGATCCAGGGAGTCCGATTGAGGCTTCGGCTCCGCAGGGTCGCAGCGGCTGACACTTCCATGCCCACAAGCTTAAGCATGTCCCGCCCCGCGACGCACCCTCGCGTCGTGAGCAGGGTCCCCTTCACGCGCCGATCGACGTTCAGTCTGGCGCTCGCCGAGCCGCTGCCGTCGGCGCTTTCATTTCCGGCTCAGAACCGCGTGCGGCCTCGGAGCGGCGGATCACTTCCGTGACGCGCAGCAGAGGCGCCTGGCTGACCTGGACGAGCCCTGACCGCGGTCGATCCAGGTCGACGATCAGGGCCAGGGCGATCGCCAAGAGGACGAACTGTACGGAGGACGGGATGAGGAAACGCCGGTCGATCGGGTGACTGTACCCCATCAGGAGCGCCGCGATCGCCGCATAGAGGAGCATTCCGTAGAGCACGCTGCCCGGCACCACAGCCTCAAGCGCGGCGCGGCGGGCCGCAGCCACGTGGAACATGGCGTCTGCGGCCTCGAGGCTGGCGTGCTCGGCGAGTTGGGATGCCCCGCGCGCCTGCACCAGGCTGGTCCATAGACGGGCCTGCGCGGCGTCGGTGTGGCTTTCCGCCAGTGCAAGCTGCTTCAGGGTCGTCGATCTCGAGAAGGCCTCACGCGCGGCGACATAGTCGAGCAGTCCGCGGCCCACGGCGTCGCGCGTCGCCCCATCGAGGGTCTCCAGGCGGCGGTAGGAACTGGCGATCGCATTGGCTTCCTGCAGCACCAGGTTGCGGCGTGTGTTGAAGCGGTCGACCGCCATGCCGAAGCTGAAGGCCACCAGGAGCGCCAGGAGGCTGAGGGAGGCGGTCAGGTAACTTCCCCCGACGCCCTCCGCATCCTGATCCTTGAGGATGCGATATCTGAAGCGGCGGCGTATCTGCACGCCGACTTCGTGACTTCCCATCAGGAGCAGCGTCACCACCAGGATGATGAGCCACGGGGGCGCACCCCAGAGCGACTCGCCGATCACGCGCCGGCCTCGCCGCTGCTGATCGAGGGTTCAGATCTCCCCACGGCGTCACGGTCGGACATGAGCGGCCTCATTGCGCCGGCAAGGTCGCCGGTCTGCCGACGCAATCTTTCAAGCGGAACCGAAACCGCCATCAGCAGGAACCCGCAGCCACCGGTAGGCGCAACCCTCCGGAGTTCGGAGCACGTCGGGCCGCCTCAGGGCCGGGCTGGGAAATCCTCCGCCCGCTCTCGGGGTTTGCCCTAGTTGCTCCGCTTGATCGCGCACGCAAGCTTCGGCGCAGTCGGTTTGCGATCCCATGCCGCGACCCGAGTGCAATGCGGAAGAGCAGATGGAGATTCTCGCATGAACCGCCGGTCTATCGCCTTGGTCCTTGCGGCGCTGGCGCTCAGCGCGTGCGCGTCCACGCCGACAGTCACGTCAGATACGACCCCGGGCGCGAACTTCGCCAACTACAAGACCTACACCTGGGTGAACCCGTTGCCGCCGGCCGGGATGAACCCCGTCGCTTTCGAGCGCATCCGTCAGGGGATCGACGGCGCACTGTCCGCGAAGGGCTACAGCAAGGCGGATCCGGGGGACCTGAGCGTCATCCTCACGCTCGGCGCCCGGGACAAGACCGACGTCACGACCTGGGGCCGGTTCGGTCAGCAGGTCGACATCTACAACTACACCGAGGGCAAGCTCTCGGTGGACATCTTTGACACCAAGACCAAACAGCCGCTCTGGCACGGCT
>JBOHKZ010000278.1:0-15491 GCA_050729355.1 Phenylobacterium sp.
GTCCGGGAGCGGCCGCCGCCGATTCATCGCGTGGCGGGTGCCAGCCCGCGATCGCACCACAGTCCACCGCGGCAGAAGCAGGGGTCCGGCGGCCATTGGCCGGCCCGCGAGAGGAGCCCGCCGGTCAAGCTCCAAACTTGAAGCAGCGTACTCTCGAAGAGGCGTTGGACCCAGTCGCGAGAGCAGCGCGAGCCGACGAACTCGAGCGGGATTCGCGGCCATTCCTCAACCTGAAGCGCCCGACTTGAAGTCCCGACCGCGGGATAGGGCGAGCGCCATGTGCATCAGCGAGATGCCGGCGCTCTCCGCCAACGGGATCAGCTCCTCGGCCGCGTTCAAGCTTGATTCGTCGGACATCGCCTTCGGGAAGAATTCTGCGCGCAGCGAGTCGGGCTGCTGCTCGCCTTTTTACGGTACTTGCCGGTGAGCATGCCCTTGGCGAGCGGGCTCCACGCCATCACCGACGCCATAACGCTGTGGAGCACTTCCCGCTCGATCGACCGGTTGAGGTCGCGGCGCTCGGCTAGGAGCGTCTCAATCTCCGAGAGTGCACGGGCCGGCAGACCTTCGCTCGGATGCCCGAGACCGCCCGCCCGTCGGCGGGTAGGTTGCGCGGCGCGACTTCCCCGGGGGACACACGATCGAGATGAACAAGGCCGAGCCGCCCGAGCCGGTTACGACGCTGGTGGGCCTGTACATGGACGCGCTCACCGAGATGGTGGCCGCGATCCTGCGAGAACTCGAAAAAGGCCGGAAGCCGCAGCAAGGCCGGGAGCCCGGCCTCAGCTATCAGGACAACGGGATGCCGTCTCTGAGCGATGGGTACTTCGGGTCTGGGGGTCCGCCCCAGTATTCGGACCTGCTCGATCCGCCCTACGGCGACGAGGCCGCCCGTAAGCGCGGAAAGTATCCCACCGATCAGTATCCCGCGCTCAACGCCCTGCGCGCATTCGCGGCGGAAAATCCGGAAGCCTCTCCGAGGTTCAGCTCCGAGATCCCCCGGACTCTGGCTGACATCAATATCCAGCTTGAGGTCGAGAGCGCCGCGAACGGTCACGTGCTCATGTTTGGAGAGACGGCGGCCACGCCGCGCTCGGCGAACCTCGCGCTCCGCAAGGTCCTGAAGTCTGTCGTTGAGCGAAGGCTGAGGGTGGCCATCCTCGCGCCCATCGCGATGGTCGGCTTCACCTTCGACCGGCTGCGTCTCGCGCCCGACGCGTTCATCATGCGGATGTCAGCGCCGCTGCAGAAGGCGCGTTGGGACGCTAAAGCCTATGGGGCAAAGGGTCATGACTCGGTGCTTTCAGCCGCGACCCACGCCTTCGTCCTCACCGGCTTCACGATCGAGAACGCCGATATCTTCGCCGTCGGTCGGACAATGTCCGGGTTGGCCACGGAACCACGCGAGCGCTTCGAGTTGATGTTCGCAGCCCTGCGTCTCGAGACCGGGATCGAGACGGGCTATGCGCAGGAGCTGCGTCTTGCCCGGGGCTGGCGGACCTTTGGCCGGCTGGAAAGGCCGGAAGTCTACGGCGTCGGCGCGCGTCGGTATCCTGAGGCGTTCGACGATTTTGGCTGGACACGGGAGTCTGTCCCCAAGATCGACCGGGAGCAGATGGGTCGGGTCCGCGCCTTCTACGCGGCCATGCGGACATCGACGGACCCACGCCTTCACCTGGCCCTCAGGCGTCTAAACGCGGCTGCGATCCGCGCTGACGCCGCCGACGCGATCCTCGACGCAACGATCGCTCTGGAGATCCTGCTCGGCGACGAGGCGAAGGAGGCGATCTCCTGGAAGTTGCGCATGCGGGCCGCGGCTCTCGCCGGCATGGGCGGCGACCGGGAGGCGATGGACGCCATGTGGGCGGGTGTGGCTCGGGTGTACGACGTGCGGTCCGGGATCGTACACGGGCTGACCAGCCGCAAGCGTCAGAAGAGCCCCGCGGAGATCGAAAGCGCGCGCCAGGAGGCGCTCGATATCCTACGGATGGTTCTCAAAGCGCTGCTCGCCCAGCCGACCTTCCTCAAGCCGGGGGTCATCGACCGCGAGCTCCTGCTCTCACCCAGCCCCCCCAACAGCCGCGACCGGTGACGTCTCGAGCCCGGAGGACGATGATCTGCCCGGGGGAGGTCAGTGACCGGCGAGGGTCCCCTTCAGAGCCGGCAGGATCTGGGTGTCCAGCTGCGATCTTGCCCAGATCCCGATCGGATGCTCGTCGAAGGCCGAGAGTTGGTGCAGCGCGGCCGCGACGCGCGCGATGAGGGGCCCGCCGCCCGAGGCCGCGACTTCTGCAACCCAGGGCTCGCGTTCGTCGTCATTGCTGCGTTCCAGGAAGTCGTAGATCGCCTGGGTGATCGGTTCGACGATCCCGCTCTGATGGCAGACAATGGCGCCGTCCGGCGTATCGTGCATGAGGATCCCGGTCGACAGCATGTCGTGGGGCGGCTTGAAGAGCGGGATCGCCGCCGACCCCACCTCCATGAGAATGACCGGGTCGGCGCGCTGCACGACCACGCCGTCCTGCATCACGCCCATCTGCATCGACGCCAGGTGCGCCAGGATGCTCCAGCTCTCGGTGTCGGCATAGGTCGTGTGCGGCTCGTCATCGTCGACGGTCACCTCGCGCCCATTTCCGCGGATGATGAGTTTCCCGCCCTTGACGATCTCCAGCTTCACTAGGCCGGCGCCGGGGATGCGCGTCGCCATGATGTGGCCGGGTGACAGGGTCTCCGTCCGCGGCCGGGCGCTCATCAAGGTCTCGACTAGGCCGAGCGGAAAATCCCGGCCGACGCCGGCGGCGGCGTCCACGATCGCCTGCGCGCCGATAATGTCTCCCATCGGCAGCAGGGAGGTCTGCGCAATCAGCCAGTCGGCGGCCGCCTTGGGATCGGTCCGCATCTTCTTCGCGAGCAGGACGCCAAGGGCCACGGCGAGTTCGCTGGCCATCAGCTCGGGAAGTTGCGGGACGAACACCCGCTCGCCACCGACGATCGCTTCACGCAATGCGCCGAGGCGCTTCAAGTCCTTGATGTCGTCGGGGTCCACTTTGGCCCGCAGGCCCTTGCGCGTGATCGCGAAGACCGCCAGGCCTTCGAGGACAACCTCCATCGGCCGTTGTCTCTTCAGGTCCTTGATCAGGGCGCGAGCCACGGCTTGGTAGGCCGCGCGCAGTTCCGGCTCGTCACGGTATCGCTCGCGGATGAACGGGAACAGCCGCATCCCGAGGACGGCAGGGCCGATGGCCTGGATGTTCGGTTTCTGATGTGATGGACTGGCGCTGATCACCGCCATGATGGCCCGCAACACCCACGGTGTACGGTACTGGCGGCAGGCGTGGAAGCCCGGCAGCATGGCGACGCGGTGAGCATAGAGCAGCTGACCGGCGCCCCGCACCTCCGGCTCGCTGAGAGCGCGGACCTTCACGACCTGCGACACGCGACCCAGATGCGACGCCTTGCGGCCCGTCGGATCCCGGCCGAGCTCGTGGGCGTCTTCGGGATCGAGCGCCAGCGCAATCCTGACCCCCGGCCCGAACGGCTCGGACGTCAGTTCCGTGATCTCGGCCAGCAGACGCGCCCGGTCCCTGGGCAAGCCATCGACGGCGATAACGAGCTGCTGCCCGTTGGCCGCGGACAGCTGGCGCAACCAACGGCGAACGCCGTCACGGTCCGCGGGCCAGGCAAACTGCGCCTCCAGCAACGTGGCGATGCGCTGATAGAGCCCTTCGTCATGGCCGTCCCCCTCGACGTAGAGGACGGCGCGCCGCGGGTCCTGCCGCGCGGTCTCCGCGAGCTCGCGCAACACATTGCTCTTCCCCACGAGGGGATCACCGGTGACGAAGACCAGGCGATCGCCCTGGTCGAAGGCGTCCAGGGTTTGGCGCGTGGCCGTGCGAGGAATGAGGAAGCCGTCGACGAATGGGCGCAAGGTGTCGCTCCACGCGCCGGACTGCGCGCCGATCGACGTGTCGCTGGCGTCCGCCATGAGGGACATCCAGGCGGCACTGTCCGGACCGAGCAGGGTCTCAATTGCCTTGGCCCGGTCTGCGGCCGCCACCGCCGCGGCCGCCGAAAAGCGACGACCCAGCTCAGCCTCGCTGACCACGTCGGCGTCGGGCATCCAGACCTCGCCGGTGTAGGTGTCGATGAACCGCAGGTTCTTGCCCGCGGCGACCACCACCATGGGCGGCATGGGATCGAGCAGGCGCGCGTAGGACAGGCCTTGCCGCCCGTCCTCGTCGGTCAAGGCGGCGCCCGGCTTCTTGAGTTCAAGGACCGCCAAGGCGCGGCCGCCGTGGTTGAGGATGATATCCGCCCGACCGGTCGCCTTGAATTCCTTCGCCGCGTCCACTTCATAGGTGGAACGGCCGACCTTGACCTTGAAGATGTGCTCGACCTGATATGCCCCGGTCTGCAACCAGGGAAATACGTCGGAAATAACTTCAAGCATTTGCGCTTGATATTTAGCTTCGTTCATATCCTTGAAGACTTCAACTTTCCGCATCTATAAGTATCATTATAGTATTTCTATGCCGGTTTTCGCGGATTGTCAATAATCGGTCGCCCGAGACAGCGATCGGATAATGCCCAGCTTGCGCGTATTGAAACCCTCATGATCGATCCCAGCGGTAAGGTCGCGTGGTGGTGCTGGTAGAACTACCCGGTGCCGGACGCCGCGCGCGTGCACCGGGCAACACGCCCGTGCCGGTCCTGCAAACGCGTCCTCGGAGATACCCTCGCCTGCCTGTGTGTCCTCGGCACCCTTTTTCTGATCGGCGTCGCCCTCCAGCGCCAACGCGACCCGCTCGCTCATTGAGCGTCGGCGGGCGTCAGGCGGCTAGCTCCCCCAAGGGCCGAGAAGTATGTGCGGGATCGGCCATAACTTGCCGATCATCGTTATTTCGATGCGTTTAGACCATGGTTGGGAGTCCGTCCGTAGACCTGTCAACCGTCGGTAGCCGGACGTTGAACCCCACCACCTGCGTCAGGGCCATTGGCGCCTCGCAGTCTGAGCGATCTTGGACGGGCGGGCCTGGCGCCGCCGCAAGCGTTTGATGGCGGGCGGCGCGACGTGCGATCCTGCCGGTCACATGCAATCGATCACCCTCTTCTACTCCTGGCAGCTGGATCACCCCAGTGAGCTGTGTCGCGACTTCATTCGCCGCGCCTTGGATGGGGCCACGGAGATCTTGCGGGGCAACCACGAAATCGCGCTGAAGATCGATTCCGACACCCAGGATGTCCCCGGCACCCCGCCGATCACTGAGACGATCCTCGGCAAGATCCGCGAGTGCGACATCTTCCTCGCCGACATGACCTTTGTCGCTCAAGCTGGCGAGAAGATGATCCCGAACCCGAACGTCATGGGCGAGTATGGCTATGCGCTCGGCGTGAAGGGCAGCCGCCGCATTCTCCTGGCGATGAACGAGGCGTTCGGCCCGCCCGAGGCGCTGCCCTTCGACCTGCACCATATGCGGCATCCGGAGGGCTACAACGTCGACGCTCAGGTGAGCGACGGCGCGCGACGCCGAGCCAGGACGGAGCTCGGCGTCCGGCTCGCCGACTACATCAAGGCGATCGCCGACGAGATTCGGCGAGGCGCGGCGGACGCAGACAAGGAACTCCAGTCGGCGCTCAAGACGCGATGGTGGGAGGCCGTGGCCGCGCGCCCCTACAACGAACGGCCGGCCCTGGTGTCCACGCCGTCCGTGCTGGTTCACCTGATCCCCGCGTCGGCGCTGCGGGAAGGCCATCTCGACCCGCGGGCGGTGAAGCCGGTGCGCCACATCCTGCGCCTCGACGACCAAGACGGCGTGGAGACCGGGGTCGGCGTCAATCAGTGGTGGGCCCACGGCCCCCTCCGCCGGGTGGCCGACAAGCCGAATCCCGAAGCCGGCTGGTCGGCACGGCTCATGCAGCCGGGTATCGTCGAGTGGGATCTGATGGTGGGCGAACGCGTCGACGACGATCCGACGATCGTCGTCAATGGGCGGCGCGTGGAAGGCCAGGTCGTGGAGGCCGCGGACCGCAGCCTGGACATCGCCCGCGAGCTGAAGTTGGCCGGGCCGTTCCTGCTCGGGCTCGTCCTCTACGGCCTGGAAGAGGTGCAGCTCGCGGGCCCGTATCGGACCGGCCGCCGCATCGGGGTGGCAAGCCTGGTCTTGCCTACCACCCTGCTGCGGCGAGACGCCGAGACCGCCGGCGACCACCTGAGGATTGCGTTCGATCAGCTATGGCTGGCCGGCGGGTTCGAAGACGGCTCTCCCTCCTTCGGCGCGGGCCGCTGGGCCGGCTACGACGAGCCGGCGTCCGTCGCGGCGCGGTAACAGCCCAGTTCCCTAGCGGGATCGACTCCGAGGGGCGTCTGCATCCCGCCTCACTTCGTGTTCCAGTTCCGGTCGGACGGACATCCACCGCCGATGACCAAGCGGATGGGCCCGGCCAAGCTCAAGTAGCGCATCCCGGGACGGTCGCCGCCTCGGGCGTCCCGGCTCGGCGCGATGCTCCGCCGAGGCGACGCGCTCTGGGCAGGGCGTCCATCTGGCCGAAGGCGGCCCGGCGCCACGCATCCTGTCCTCGATACTGGAGCCGGCTGGCAGCTATAGTGACGCTATGGCGACCCTTCGGCAGGACCTTGAAACCATCATCCTGGAGCTCATTCGGCTACAGGCCACGCCGGGCCCGGTTCGCGATCCGGACGACCCCTTCCCTTTCGGCCGGATGATCAGCGTCGGCAAAGGCCGCGTTCTCCACATTTCACGCAAGATGGACGTGGCGATCGGAGTCGTGGCCAAGCGTCTCTACGACGCCGATCCCGCCCTGGCGCTGAATCACCGTCTCGGGGAGTGGCGCTCCATGACCCGCCGCGCCTTCGGCCCCGTGCTGGCGGGCCTTGACCTCAGCGCTGACCTCGCCGCCAATGCCGACGCCGCCCTCGTCGGCGTGCGCGCGACCTTGGCGCGCCAGGCCGCCGGCCATCCCGAGCAGGAATTCGCCTTCGGCTGTACGGTCTTCGCGGATGACGCCCGGTCGCTCCCAAGCTTCGGCGCGGTGCGGTTTGAGCGGCGCGAAGACTGGCTGGCGCGCAAGACTGCGGAAGGAAAGCTGTCGCCGGCCACAGGACGACGGCTCACCCGAACCTGGAACAAGCTTCCCGTTCGACGCCGCAAGCCGTCCGCAGACGCCAGCGCCGAGCGGGACATCCACAACGCCATCGGGACCTGTCCTTTCGTCTGTAGCGCGATGACCCGCGGCCTCGCGCCGGGCGCGGCGCGGGACAAGGCGCTCATGGCCGCGCGGCTCGCGACCCTCGCGATCGCCCTGACGTGGACGCGGCCCTCAGGCGCCCTGAAGGGCCTCAACCTGCGTTTCGACCGACAATCGTTCGTTCGATACGCGGTGGTCTTCGCGGGGGGCCATGTCGGCAATTCATCCGACCGCGACATCCTGCACCACGCGCCGTGGACCGAGGCTACGGAATGGGAGGCGCAGTTCGCCAGCTTCGCCGGCATCTTTCGAACGGTCGAGGAGGTCCTCGACTACGTCCTCAGCCCATCGGGCGACGTGCGCCGCCCGAACCTCATGAGCACCCTGACCCAAGCGATGACGTGGTTTCACGAGGGCTGCCGGGAGAGCTCGGCGCTCGTCGCCGTCGTGAAATTCGCCGCCGCTTTGGACGCGCTGAGCTGCGCCGGGGAGCGGGATGGCATCTGCCGTCTCATCACGGCGCGCGTCGCGCTGCACGCACAAGCGCCGCTCTGGGACGAGGGTCCCACCCTGAAGCAGGCCGTGGCGCGCATCTACGGCCCAGGACGCAGCCAGACCATCCACGGGACCAACAGACAGCACGGCCACGACTGGACCGAAGCCCAGGACACTGCAGAGCAGCTGGGACGCCTCGCCCTCGTCACCTGCCTCGATTGGGCCGATGAAAACCGGGATTGCGACGACCCGAAGCAACTCATGACCTGAGAAACCGGGAGCCGCCACGGCCGCCCCTAGCATCATCCTCGAGCGCCTGTCGCCAGGACCCAGCCTCCTTGCCCTTCATCGTCTAGGCCGCCGCCAAGTCTAGGCAGCACGTCCGATGCAACGCCTGGCTGAGGGCCGGCTAACGCGCCGTTCCGCGGTCCGCAAATGAACGTGTGAGGTTTGAGCGAACGTGCTCCGTCGACGGCTGACCCGCGCGATCGCCGACGGCGCGCAGCAGCGGTTCGGAGGATCTGCCCTTGAGCGCCTGTCGCCTTAGGACCTCGCGTCTAGGGGCCAAGCTCGTCCCGACGCGAGATCGGGATGGCGCGGTTCGCCTGCGGCCGGGCCGTATTCGTCGCGCAGCTCGTCGATGGCCGTGAGGACGGCGGCGGCCAGGTCGGCCCGCGTCGGGACGGCGTCCGCCGTCATCGCAAACAGTTCTCGCCGGACGTCCGCGAGCGGTCGGCCGACAAGTTCATGGGACCCCGGGAATTCTTCGCTAGGCGTCTCGCCGATCGCCAGCTTGCGGACCGCTTCGGACAAAGGCCCGCCATAGGGCCAAGCTCGCACCGCGTAGACCTCGATCAGGGTCCGTAGGCCGGCCGGCGTCGGCGCCTCGGCGACCGCCTGGGCCAGGATGTCGCGCACTGTCGGATGAAGGTCGCGGCCGAGCCGATCGTAGACCGCGGCGCGGACGGACTCGTCGCGGGTCATCAAGCCGGCGATCGCGCGCGGAATCGTCCAGCGGCTGCCGTCTCCTTTCGCGGCCGGGATCGCGGCGAGTCCATCCAGAAGCACTGTCAGCGCGTTCACATCGCCAATCGCCAGAAGCGCCGTCTGCCAGTGGTGATCCTCGGCAAACCGCGGATCGTCCGCCAACAGGCGCGCCAGGATCCGTTCGGCGCCGGGCGTCGGCGTCTGGCCGAGCGCGGTCGTGAGCTGCTGCAGCGCCCAGGGGGTTCGGTCGTGCTCCTCAAGTTGGGCAATCACGGGGAAAATCGCCTCCGGTCGCTCCGTGTAGGGGAGGAGGTCCAGCCACTCTCGAACGCCACGTCCGTCCGTCAGCAGCCAAGAGTGGGTCTTGGCATCCTGGTAGAGAAGTTCGAGTCCCGCCAGAATCTGGTCCGTCGCGACGGCATAGCCCCTGGAGAGCATGGTCGAGATCAACGCGGCCTTTTCGAACCGATGCGCCGGCGTCGCCATCAGGCGGGCGGCGAGGTCGGAATCGCCGCGGTCGGCGAAGCTGTAGGCGATCGTGGCCAACCGGAACGCCAGTCGCACCTCATCAGCGCTCGGGGCGTCGGCCAGGAGTTGCCCGGCCGTGTCGAACATCGCCCGCGCGTAGGGCTCCTCGGTCGTGGGACGACTCCGCCCCGCCGTGGCGCGCGCCCGCAACGTGCTGAACCCCGCCTCAGGCTCGCGGAAGGAGCGTTTGAAGCCGGCCTTGCGATCGCGGAGGGTTCGCAGGACGAAGGCCGCGTTGTCGCCGAACCCCGGGTCGGCGAGCCGAGCGAGCATCGCCGTCGCGACCGCCTCGCCGCCGATTCCCTCGAAGGCCCTCGCGAAGGTGATGTCGTAGCCGGTGAGGTCGTCGCCCGCCGTCGCCCGTCCGTTCGCCAGCTGGCGATCGCGGGCCGCCTGCAGGCGCGCGTGGTCGGCATCGAGAATCCGGAGGATGAGGCGAAGGCTCGACGGGGCGCCGACGCGCGCCAAGCCGCCGACCAGCTGTTGCAGCTGGCTGCGCGTCGCACCGGCGTCGGCCAGCAGGGCCTCGCCCCAGGCCTCGAGCCGCGCCGCCATCGGGCGCTGCAGGTCGGCGGGGAAGCTAACCCGCGAATTGTCATCCCGTCCGCCCTGCTGCCGGATCAGCTGGGCCAGCGCGCCCATCGCCGACGCCCGGTTGGGGGTAAGGCCCAGGATCGCCGCCCCGAAGACCGACGCGTCGGTGGCCTCGAGCCGGGTTTGCAGGGCGGCGTAAGCGTCCAGCAGGGTCTTCGGGACGGGGCGCGGGGCGGCCTCCAGTTCGGCGTGGCGTTGCAGATAGGCGTCGAGCAGGCGGCCCACGGTCTCGGGGCCCGCGATCGCGGCGGCCGCCACGTCCCGGGCGCGCGCCGTCCGATCGGAGGGCCCGAGGAGGAAGCCCTGGAGCGCGGCGGAGTCGGACCGCAGACCAGACCCCCGGAGCCAGGCCTCGGCCCCGTAAGGCACGTCCAGTCCGGCTTCGAGCCGGCGCACAAGTCCGCGCGCCGCGGCCAGCGGAAACAGCCGCGCCGCCTCGTCCACGGCGCCGCGGCCGGGTTCATCGGCGCGCGGAAACTCGACGGCAAAGATCAGGTCCTCGATGGCCGAGGGGTCGACGGGCCCTTCCCGGGCGTCGTTCAAGAGGAGACGCAGGCGCTCAAGCGACGTCTTCGCCGCCGTATCGCGCTCTGCGCGCGCGGCCGCGAGGCGCCGGTCCTGCGCGGGATCCGTCAGGGTGAATGGGAAGCCCTTCCTGGCGACCTCGCGCCACACCGCATCGGGGGCGTCGGCCAGGATCTCGGCGACGCCCCGATCGGCGCGCCGGAAGCCCAGGGCCTCGATGACTTCGGCCTGCACCTGCGGTGACGGATCGCGACGCGCCTGATCCACCGCGAACGTGATGCCGTCGTAGCCGCTGTCGTGGGCGATCCCGGTCAGGATGCGCTCGCGTATGTCGGCGTCCAACGCCGACATACGCGTCGCCGGGTCCGGCCCCAGCACGCTCGTCCGGAACCGCGGCGCCGCGTGCAGGATCTCGTAACCCAGGTTCGGGTCGCGGCTGGTCATCAGGGGCCAGATCAGGTCCGCGAATTCCGGACGCCCCGACATGACCATGAAGCGCGCGGCGCGATCGACCGTCTCCGGCTTATGCCAACGGCGCCCGTATGCCTGGACCACCGCGCCGACCCGCGTCCACACCGACGGCGCCGCGCGATGGATTATTTCGGCGGCCAGCATCGGGTCCACCTCGAGGGCCGAGTGGACGGCTGCGGCCGTCGCGCGCTCCCCGGCCTCGTCCCGGCGCGACAGGCGTTCGGCGGCGAACAGCACCGCTTCCTCCCACGCGTAGCTGTCGAGGATATCCGCGCGCAGGTCGCGCCGGGCCGCGGGGTCGGTCTGGGCGCGCACCATCAGATCGGCCACGGCCCGGGACGCGAACCATTCCTGGAGCTGCTGATGCTGGAACGAGACGCTGCGGCCGCCATCGGCGCTCCGGACCAGGCAATGGTGGGCGACCAGCAAATCGAGCATCTCGACGGGCTGCGGCATGGACGAGACCACGCCGCTCGCCGTCAGGGCGTCCGCCGCCCGGGTCAGGATCGCCGAGGCGTCGGCCTCGACGAACGAGGTCCGCGACGCTTCGGTCGCCGCGCGCGCCAAGGCCGCCAGCAGGTCGCCTTGCCGGTCGAACAGATGTGTCCGAAGGATCCGGCGGTTGGCGGGGTCGCGCTCGTGCTCGTCCACGAAGAGGCGCAGCACGGCCTCCCGGGTTTCCGGCATCTCCCCGCCCTGGACGTTCGCCAGGAGGGCGTTGAGGTAGAGCGGCGCCCCGATCAGGTCGCGGATCGCCGGCACGCGCCAGGCCTGGTCAAGCAGGCGCTCACCCTCCGCGCCCCGAAGGGCGATCGCGATCTCGAGCTGCTGCGCCTCACTCAGGCGGTCGATCTCCACGACAGGACCGGACAGGGGGGTGGTCAACGCCTGCCGGCGGGTGCTGATAATGACGCTGAGACCGGGATAGAACCGCCGCAAGGTCTCTACCTCGACCGCGGCGCGGCCCTGCGCGTCGGCGTCCAACTCGTTCCACCCGTCCAGCGCGAGGCACAGGCGGCCGGACTCCGCCAACGCCGCCAGCTCGCCCTCGCTCACGGCGCGGAATGTCGGCCGAGCCGCAACCGACGCCAAGAACCCCTGGCCGCCGGTCGTCGCCCAATCGTTCAGGCGCACGACGATGGCCGGTACGCCGCGCGCCTCAACGACCCCCTCGGCGACCTGGATCAGCGAGGTCGACTTGCCGACGCCGGGCGGCGCCACGACCGTCAACTCGGTGAAGGCATCGCTCACCCGGGCCAGGCCATCGGCGTCGAACGACCGACGCTCCGCGCCTTCCAACAGGTGAAGGGTGAGTTTGACCGGGTGCTTCGGCCACCGGCGATCGCGCCGGAAGGCCGCCAGATCGCTGCGGCTCGCCGCGAGCGCGCGCACCAGGACGTCATCCGCGGCCGGCGCCGGCGCCGGCGCCGGCAGGTTCATGGCCTCGAGAAACGAACGGTCCACGGCCTGCGCCTTCCAGCGGTGCAGGGTCTCGGTGGAGAAACTTGCGGGGTCGACGTCGACCGCGCGGGCATGGATGCGGCAAAGCCAGATCCCATTCGCGGCGCCGCCGCGCTGCTGCGCCGTCAGGTCAGGGTCGTAGCGCGGCCCCCCTTCCGACGCCGCGGTGATATGGGCGGCTTCCCCAAGATTGATCACGCCCTCCGGATCGTCCCGCTTGCCGCCGACGGTGGGCAGGCGGCATTCCGGCATGGCGCAGAGATAGCCCGCCTGCTTGGCGATGATCTCCCGGGTCTTGGTGGAGAAGTCGTGCCGCAACCGCTATGCTCCGGCCCCAGGCCTCGGATCGGTCGCGCCCGAGGCGACGCGCCGCGCCGCGCCGCGCCAGGATCGCGGCGGATTAATCCACCGAGATCGGGCCGGTTGCGACAGGCAAACCGCCCGGGGGCGTGACCGATCTTGATTCTTGGCCATTTCAGGCGATCTTCAAGCTGTTGAATGGAAACGTGTTTCGCCGATTCCCCGTTTAGTGCAAAAAGGCACACTCCGGTTAAGAGAAGCTGTTATAAATAGCGTAGTGTGACGAGGCGATCCACCCGCATAGCGAAGACCGATCTGGCGGCCCTTCTCAAGGTGAGCGGGCCCTGCCTCAGCACCGAGCTTATCGAGCGGCTTCGGAAGGCCGGCCTGTCGCACGACGCGGCGCGTCAACGGGTCTCGCGCGGCCTTACCGACAGCGATGATGTGAAGCGCCTGGCCGGTCTGCGGTTCCAGCACAACGCGCGCTTCCTCTACCTGACGGACCAGTTCGGGACCGACGGCTATTGGCGCGCGCTAGAGCGCGCCTTCCAGCGCGCGGGCCAGTCCTATTGGCGGACGCTGGTCGGCCTGCGCGCTCGCGGCGGCCGCGTGCCGCTGTCGCTGTTCGCCATCGCCTGCGGCGCGCCCGCCAACCGCAAGGGGCAACTGTCGCCGGCCCGCCTGCTCGAACGCCTCAAGGCGATACAGTTCCTCTCCCTCGAGACCGATGCGGACGGCGTCGAATATGTCGCCTTCAACCCCAGGCGCTTCGGGCGCGATCCCGTCGGCCTGATCAATGCGCGCCTGCTTGCCGAGCAGGTCGCGCTGGAAGGCGTGCGCGAATGGGTCCGCCGGCTCAACCTCGGCAGCTTCAATCAGGTCCGGATCCGTACCGACGCGCCGCCGCCCGAGGTCAGCAGCATCGCCTGGGACCTGTCGGCGCCCTCGTTCGCGCGGCCGCTGGCGACGCGCACCGCAAACGGCGTCCGGAACGGCTTCTTCGTCGCCGACGTGATCTTGCGCGGCGCGGTCGAGGCCGACGCCGTCGAGGCTTTCCTGGGCAAGCACGAGACCGCATCCGCGCCGCCGAAGATTCCGCCGATCATGCCGATGCTGGTGGCCAACAGCTTCACCCACGACGCGCTGAGCCTGGCCCGCGGCAGGGGCTTGGTGGTGGGCACCATCGGCCATCTGCTGGGGGACGACATCGCCCGGGCGCTGAGCGACCTCGTCGGGATGCTCACCGATTTCGGCGCCACCGTCGCCGCGGACCCCAGCCACCTCGACCGGGTCATGAGCACCCTGACCAAGATCAAGGGCGCGGCCCCCAACCTGCGCGCCTCCCTGTTCGAGCTCGCTATCGGCTATCTCGTGCGCGAGGTGGAAGGCGGCTACTTCCGGGCCGGCGTCCAGGTGGTGGACCCCTTGGTCGGCGACACTGCCGAGGTCGACGTCATTCTCGACCGACCGAATGGTGACCCGGTCCTGGTGATCGAGTGCAAGGCCAAGGAAGCCGGCAGCCGCGTCTCGGTCGCCGACGTCACCCGCTGGCGATCCAACCGCATCCCGCTCATCCAGAACGCCCTGGAACGCGACAACCGGTTCTCCGGCCGAGGGCTGGATTTCCAGCTCTGGACGAACGGCGAGATCCACCCCGCGGCGCTCGCCTGGCTCGAGGCCCACCCGCGCCTCGAGGGGCCGCACAGCGTCAGCTGGAAGGACGGTCGCGCCGTGAAATCCTACGTCCGGGCTGGCGGCGTGGGCGTGATCAGCAAGATCCTGGACGAGCACTATTTCGCAGACCCCCTGACGCGAGCCAGGGCGCGAGCGCGACGGCCGCCTCCCGGCGACGCGGCAGCCCAGGCGGAGTAGGCGTGGCTAGCCGCCGCCCGACGTCTCCCTCGGCTGTTCGGATTCTACGAAGGACTACGCCCTGCGCTGGGTTGGGCCCGCCATTCGAGGCTCGAGCTGCGGAACGCGGACGTCCCCAACTTCCGGGTCAGAAACGGACGCGGCGAAAAATGGGGGCCGGCATAGTTCAGGAGCCGCCAGCGGGTTTCGCGAGCGGCGCCCCTAAATTGCCCCTAACAGGCAACCAGCGTGGGCACAGAACTCGCTAAGTGATTGAATTCCTTGGAGCGGCCGGGGGGAATCGAACCCCCGACATTCAGCTTGGGAAGCTGACGTTCTACCTCTGAACTACGGCCGCGTTTGTCTGAAAAGACAGGGTCTTAGCAAAGCGCGCCCCGGAACATCCGAGAACGTCTGAGAGGGCGTTTCACAGCGGCGTTCTCTAGCGGGTCTCCGCGACGGGCTCAAGGCGGCGTTTTCGACCGGGCGCGTCGGCCGCTCGCCCCACTGCCCTGACCTTCCAACGTTCGGCGATCCATGGTTAACTAAACCCTGGATAAGCGCCGGCAGATCACGCGCCGGGGAGGTTGCGTAGGGGGCAAGCATGCCGGACGTGATCCACGAGCTCTTCTGCAATCCCCCCCTCGCGGTGGCGCGCCTCGGCGGCAGCACGACTCCGCTAGCGGCCTATCGGTGGGTGCAGCCCGCCAATCCGAGGACCGACGGCGAGACCGTGATCGCCCCGGACTGGTCGCTGAACATTCTCCCCGACGGATCGGCGGATCCGTTCCGGCCCCAGAGCATCCGCTTCAAGGACGGCGACCTGATCCGGCCGGTGTGCCCGTTCATCGAGGTCTGGGCGCGGGTCGGACCGCCAGGTTCGCTGCCCACGGCCTGGCATGACGCGCCGCTGACGCCGGCCCTGCTGGCGGCCCAGGGGCTCGACGTCGGCGACCTGACGTTCACCGTCACCGCGTTCAACCGCAAGGCCGCGCGCCGGATGAACAATCCGGGCCTGGCCGTCGGAACGTTCCAGCCGGTCGTGGTGCGGGGCGACGTGAACACGCCCGTGG
>JBOHKZ010000279.1:0-10013 GCA_050729355.1 Phenylobacterium sp.
GGCTTGGCCCTGGGTCCCGGCTCGGCTCGGCCTTGCAGGCCGTCCGGGATGACAAGGAAGTTCCTACTCCGCCGCAACTCTCGCAGCCTGCGCCGGCATCCGCGAGCGGTGGTAAGGGCGGTCGCCCAGCACCGTCGCGCGGTTCATGATCCGGCGGTGCGGCAGGTAGTCGTTGACCGCGTAGTGCTGGGTGATCCGATTGTCCCAGAAGGCGATGGCGTTGTCGCTCCAGCGCCAACGCACCAGGAACTCCGGCTGCTGGATGTGGGCGAACAGCATGGCCAGGATCGCGTCGCTCTCCTTGCGCCTTAAGCCCTTTATCCGCTCGGTGAAGCCGTAGTTGACGAAGAGGCCGTCCTGGCCCGTCTCCGGGTGGGTGCGCACCACCGGATGCAGCACCGGCGGATGCTTCTCAACCTCCTCGGCGTGCTTGGCCGCGCCCGCGGCGGTGGCCACGATGCCTCGGGTCGGGAAGCCGCGGGCGAAGTCGTGGACGGCGTCGAGGCCGACCAGGAAGTCCCGCAACGGCGTCGACAGCCGCTCGTAGGCCAGTTGCATGTTCGACCACAGCGTGTCGCCGCCCAGCGCCGGCAGCGACTTGGCGTAGAGGATCGAGGCCATCGGCGGGGTCTCGATGAAGGTGATGTCGGTGTGCCAGGCGTCGTTGTCGGTGGGATTGCCGGCGTGGTTGTCCAGGATGAACAGCTCCGGCGCCTCGGGCACGCCCGGATAGAGCGGATGGGTGTGCAGGTCGCCGAACCTCGCGGCGAAGTCGCGATGCTGGACCGGCGTAATGTGCTGGTCCTCGAAGAAGATCACCTTGTGGTCCAGCAGGGCCTGTCGCACCGCGCCCAGCAGGTCGTCGGACAACGGCTGGGCCAGGTCCACGCCTTCGACGACGGCGCCGATGGCGGGCGTGAGCGGCTTGATCTGGAACGGCATGGCGTGACCTCCGCGTACTGCGGCGGAAGCCAACTCCATCCGAGGGCCCGCGTCAAAGGGGGTCCCAGAACGACAACAGGCCCCCGGCAGAACCGGGGACCTGAGGTACGCGGACCAATTACGCGGTCCGTCGGGTAGATGACGGTTCGGCCGGAGTCAGGCAATCAGCCAAGACGTCGCAGCAGCGCTTTGCCGCCGCGGCGCGTCTCGGGGTTTTGCCCGAGGGGAGCCTAGTTGTGGCGATCCCAGCGGATCTGGCTGTTCAGGTCGTCGAGACGCGCCATCAGGGCATACTGCTCACGGCTGCTCAGGCGGCCGTCGTTGCGATAGGCGCGCTGTTCGTCGCGGCGGATGCCCTGCAGGCTGTCCATCGCGCGTTGAGCCTCCCGGCGGCTCAGCGAGCCGTTGTTGCGGCTGCGCACGATGCGTTGTTCCAGCCAGTCGGTGCGGGTGCGGATGTCCTGCGGCGCGTCACGCCAGTCGGACCGGTAGTTGTAGCTCGCCGGGGTGTTGTAGGCGTTGCCCGAGGTCGCCCAACGGCCGTCATTGCCCCAGCCGCCGACCGGGGGCTGGCCGTTCACCCAGTTGCCGTTGCGGTCGTAGTAGCCCTGGGCGTAGTCGCGGTTCACCGAGTTGGCGTGCCAGTTGTTGTTGTTGTCGTAGTAGCCGTAGGCGTGCTGGCAATCGGCGCTGCCCTTGGACACCTGGTTTCCGATGACCGCGCCGCCGATGCCGCCGATCACGGCGCCTTCGTTGCGGTCGCCGCGGCCCGCGACAGCGCTGCCGGCGATCGCGCCGAGCACGCCGCCGACGACGGTGCCGGCCACGCGGTTATTGCGCCGTTCCTCGCAGGTCTGTTGCGCCGCCGCGAAGGTCGGGATGAGGGTGATCGCCGCGATGCCAGCGGCCAGAAGATGTTTACGCATAGGTAGCCTCCTCGGCAGGACGCGTGTCTTGCCTGTGGCCGCTGAAAACACCCTACCAAGGCTAAGGTTCCAAGGGTTTTTACTGAGAACGGAGTTGGCGGGCCGGTGCGACCAAACGACAACAGGTCTGGAGCGGGTCGCGGGCCTCGTTGATTTCTGAATTTCTGAAGAAAAGGGTCCCTGTAGTTAAATATATATTGGAACTGTCAAATCTCGACGAAGCATGGCTGGGAATGTCATGCGCTCATTTGTCTCGAACACATAGGTTACAATCCCCAGGTTTTTCCTGACGACGTCGTGCTAGATTCTTCCTCGCCTGAGACGGGGACCTTGAGGTGCTTCCGTCAACGGCCAGGGCCGGAGGGTCTCGCTCCGCGAGCCTCGGGGTCGCCAGGAATGCGCGAATGTCGAGCTCGTCGTTAGCGGCCCAAACGAAATCGACGGTCAGCCTGGCTCGCGCGCTGATCAACACCTCCCACCTTCCACTCCTGCTCATCGACGGCGACCTGCGTGTGCTCTCCGCCAGCAAGTCGTTCTGTGCGGCGTTCGAGATTTCCCAAGCCGAGGCCGACGGCCGGCTGCTGACTGAACTTGGCGGCGGCGAGTGGGACATGGCCGCCCTGCGCAACCTGCTGGACAGCGCGCTTTCCGACGGCCTCGACGCCGGGCCGTACGACGTCGACCTGGTGCGGCCCGATCAAGGCACGCGCCGCCTGGTGCTCAACGTCCAGCTTGTCGACTACGACGAGACCCAGGACGCCCGCATCCTGCTCTCGGTCGAGGACGTGACCGAGGCCCGCAGCGCCGAGCGCGAGATCATGACGCTGCTCATGGAGAAGGACGAACTCCTGCGCGAACGCGCCATGCTGCTCGTGGAAATGCAGCACCGCATCGCCAACAGCCTGCAGATCATCGCCAGCGTCCTGCAGCTCAAGGCCCGGGCGACCGACGTGTCCGAGACCCGCCGGCATCTGCTGGACGCCCACGACCGGGTGATGTCGGTGGCCGCCGTACAGCGTCACCTGGAGCTGGGGGTGGGAATGGTCGAGGTCGGCCCCTACCTCACCAACCTCTGCGAGAGCCTGGAATCGTCCATGGCCGGGGAGGGGCGTGAGACTGAGCTCACCGTGCGCGCCGACCTGGCGGTGATCAGTTCGCACGAGGTGGTGAGCCTCGGGCTGATTGTCGCCGAACTGGTGATCAACTCGCTGAAGCACGGCTTCCCCGACGGGCAGCACGGCTTCATCGCCGTCGACTATGCGGTGCGAGAGGACGGCTGGACGCTCACGGTCGCCGACACAGGCGTCGGCCGCGGCGAGCTCTCGCCGTCGACGCGGGTGGGGTTGGGCACCAGCGTTGTGAAAGGCCTGGCCCGCCAGCTCCGAGCCGAACTGATCCTGACGGACCTGACGCCGGGCTTCATGACCTCTTTGGTCATGACACGGCCGCCCGCCGATCCCGCCGAGCCGCAGGCCGACACTGGCGCCGCCGCCTCGCTCGGCTAATGTCCGCGCCCAGTGCGTGGGGAGAGTCGGATGTTCGGGATTGCGAAGCTTGCATCGCTGGCGCTTGGCGGGTTCGCCGCCGCGCTGCTGGCGTTTGGACCGGCCGCCGCGGCCCCGGTTCCCGACGCCCACGACTACGTCATCAAGGACTTCAGGTTCCGCTCCGGCGAGACGCTCCCGGAACTGAAGCTGCACTACTACACGCTGGGCCAGCCAAAGAAGGACGCGGCGGGCCAGATCACCAACGCCGTGCTCATCCTGCACGGCACCGGCGGCTCGGGGCGTCAGTTCCTGTCCCCGCAGTTCGCCGACGTGCTGCTGGTCCCGGGCGGCCTGCTGGACCCGGCCAAGTACTTCATCATCCTGCCGGACGGCATCGGCCACGGCGGCTCGTCCAAGCCCTCGGACGGGCTGAGGATGGCGTTTCCGCACTACGACTACGCCGACATGGTCGAGGCGCACCACGAGCTGGTGACCAAGGCGCTGGGCGTGAAGAAGCTGCGGCTGGTCATGGGCACCTCGATGGGCTGCATGCACATCTTCGTCTGGGGCGAGGCCTTCCCGAACGACGCCCAGGCGCTGATGCCGCTGGCCTGCCAGACCGTGGCCTTGGGCGGCCGCAACCGGCTGTGGCGCAAGATGTCGATCGACGGGATCAAATCCGACCCGGCCTGGCAGGGCGGGAACTACGCGAGCCAGCCGGTGCAGGGCCTGCGCACCGCCGAGAGCCTGCTGATCCTGGCCGGCCAGTCGGCGCTCCCCATGCAGCTCGCCATGCCGAAGGGCGAGCAGGTGGACGCCTGGATCACCGAGGAACTGCCCAAGCGAATGGCCACCGTCGACGCCAACGACATGATCTACCAGCTCGAGGCCTCGCGGACCTATGACCCGTCGCCGGGTCTGGAGAAGATCACCGCCCCGATCACCTGGGTGAACTCCGCCGACGACTTCATCAATCCGCCGGAGCTGGGCCTCGCGCCCGTGGAAGCCAGGCGGCTGAAACAGGGCCGCTTCGTCCTGATCCCCGCCAGCAAGGACACCCACGGCCACGGCACCCACACCTGGGCGGCGCTCTGGAAGGACGAACTGGCGGCGCTCCTGAAGCGCTCGGGCGGTTGAACTAGCTGACGATCTCTTCGCGCATGGTCTTGCGCGCGGTCCAGAACAGCCAGGCGCAGGGGAAGGCCAGGATCGCGAAGCTCATCAGCGACCACTTGATCGCATCGGCCTCGGAATGGCCCTGGCCCGAGAGGACGTCCGAGAGCACGCCGACGGCCAGGGGGCCGAGGCCAAGGCCGATCAGGTTGGCCACGAACAGCATGACCGCGGTGGCGGTGGCGCGGGTCTGGGGCCGCACGAGGCTCTGGACCACGCCGTAGGCCGGGCCGAGCCACATCGACCCCAGCAGGCCCGGCGCCAGCAGAAGGCCGAAGGCCAGGAGCAGCGAATGGGAGTTGAGCGCCGCCAGCGAGAACGGTAGGCCCGCCAGGGCGCCGACGGCCGGGATCATAGCGTAGGACCGCGCGTCCTTGCGGGCCAGATGGTCCGCCAACCGCCCACCCAGGAGAGTGCCGATGATCGCCATCACGCCGGAGGTCACTCCGAGCGCGATGCCTAAGAACCCGGCGCTCTTCAGGCCGAAGATCGCGGCGTATTGGGAGAGCTCCGCCGGGAAGTTGCGGAAGAAGAACGAGCCGGTAAAGGCGAGCGCGCCATAGGAGGCGAACGACTTGATCGTCACCCCGCCCACGACGCGCCAATAGGTCCGCTTGCCGGAGAGCTCTTTCAGCGCCTCGCGCAGGCTGGGGACCCCATCATCGGCGCGGGCGATGACGGGCTGGCCGCGGCGCGGCTCGCGCAGCGTCAGCGCCGCAAGGCCCGCCAGCAGCATGCCCGGCAGGCCGACCAGCACAAAGGCCATGCGCCAGCCGAATGCGTCGGCGATCAGCCCACCCAGCGCCAGGCCCAGCAGGCTGCCGACCGGCGCGCCCAGCATGTAGATCGAGACCGCCGAGGCCCGCTGCTCCTTTGGGACGCTGTCGGCGATCAGCGACAGCGCCGGCGGGGTGCAGCCGGCCTCGCCAACGCCCACGCCGATCCGGGCCAGCACCAGGTGGGTGAAGGTCTGAGCCATGCCCGAGAGCGCGGTGAAGGCGCTCCAGACGGCCACGGCGGCGGCGATGATCAGCGGCCGGTCGCCGCGTTCGGCCACCCGCGCGATGGGCAGGCCGAGCACGGTGTAGAGCACCGCGAACGCCAGGCCGGTCATCAGTCCGAGCTGCCAGTCGGCCAGGTGAAGGTCCCGCTTGATCGGCTCCGCCAGGATCGAGACCACCTGGCGATCCACGAAGTTCACGACGTAGATCAGCATCAGGAGGCCGAGGGCGTAGCTGCGGTAGACGCGGCCTGGCAGCTCCAGAGGGACGACGGGCGCCTCGCGTGCTGAGACGGTCATGGCCGGTCCTCCCGTGTCCCGATCCGCCTTCGAAGCGGTTATGCGACCCACGTTATGAGCGGCGGGAGGCGAGTCAACGCCGCCCTAGCGTAAGGCTGGCCTTAGAACGCGGCGCAGGAGGGGCTAGACTGACGTTAGGGCCGGGGCCGAAACTCCCCGCCAACAGTCAGACCCACCGAGGAACGCTCCCATGCCCGAAGCCCTGATCATCGACGCCGTCCGCACGCCCCGTGGCATCGGCAAGGTCGGCAAGGGGGCGCTGGCCGACCATCACCCGCAGCACCTGGGGGCGACGGTCCTGAAGGCGCTGGCCGAGCGCAACGGCCTGAACACCGCCGAAGTCGACGACATCATCTGGGGCACCTCCTCGCAGCGTGGCAAGCAGGGCGGCGACCTCGGCCGGATGGCGGCGCTGGACGCCGGCTTCGACGTGCGCGCCTCGGGTGTCACGCTGGACCGCTACTGCGGCTCCGGGATCACCGCGGTGAACCTCGCGGCAGCCCAGATCATGTCGGGTATGGAAGACCTGGTCATCGGCGGCGGCACCGAGATGATGTCCTACACCGCCTCCAGCGCCCAGCCGCGCAACCCCGACGACGGCCCGATGCTGATGGATAGCGGCAACCTTCGCCTGCGCGCCAAGCACCCGCAGTCGCACCAGGGCGTCTGCGCCGACGCCATCGCCACCCGGGAAGGCATCTCGCGTCAGGCTCTGGACGAGCTCGCCCTGGTCAGCCAGCAGCGCGCCGACCACGCCATCAAGAACGGCCACTTCAAGAAGTCGTTGGTGCCGGTCTACCGCGAGGACGGCTCGGTCGCCCTCGACCACGAGGAGTTCCCCCGGCCGCAGACCACGCTGGAAGGCCTCTCGGCGCTGAAGGCTTCGTTCGAGCCGATGGCCAACGTGCCGCTGGACGCCAAGGGCACGACCTTCGCCAAGCTGATCCAGCAGGTCTATCCGGACCTGCAGATCCAGCACTTCCACCATGCCGGCAACTCGTCGGGCGTCGTGGACGGGGCAGGGGCGGTGCTGCTGGCCTCGCCGGAATACGCCTCCAAGCATGGCCTGAAGGCCCGCGCCCGCGTCGTCGCCATGGCCAATGTCGGCGACAGCCCGACGCTGATGCTGAACGCGCCCGTGCCCGCCGCCCGCAAGGTGCTGGCCAAGGCCGGCCTGACCGTCGACGACATCGACCTTTGGGAAATCAACGAGGCTTTCGCGGTGGTCGCCGAGAAGTTCATCCGCGACCTCAAGCTGGATCGCGAAAAGGTCAACGTGAACGGCGGCGCCATGGCCCTGGGCCACCCGATCGGCGCCACCGGCGCCATGCTGATCGGCACCATGGTCGACGAGCTGGAGCGCCGCGGCGCCAAGCGCGCCCTGATCACCATGTGCGCCGCCGGCGGCATGGCTCCCGCGATCATCATCGAGCGGGTCTGATGGGGCTGACGCGCCAGCGCCGGTTCGTGACGCCGGCGCCGGACGAGACGGTGGAGGAACTGGCCGCCCGCGCCTTGCCGGACGAGCCGAATTCCGCCGCCGTCGACGCCATCAGGAGCTGGAACCTGCACATCTTCGCGATGCGCCGGCCGCCCGGCCTCCTGCTGGGGTCAGACGTGGTCTTCGTTGAGCCGCCCGCCGGGTGACCAAGGAAGCAGTCATCGTCGGCGCCGAGATCGTCGCCGGCCATGACGGCTCGGCCGAGCTGGTGGTGCGCCTGCGCCATCCGAACGGGGCGGAATCGCCGGTCATCCTCGACGAGGCGACCGGCCTGAAGCTGATGAAGAACTGCGGGGCGTCGCATGTCGACGACCTCACGGGCCAGTCCTGGCGCCGGATCGTGGAGGGAAGCTGATGTTCGACGTCATCGTGAAGGGCGGCCTGCTGGTCGACGGCTCCGGCGAGCCCGCCTACCTGGGCGACGTCGGCGTCAAGGACGGCAAGATCACGGCCCTCGGCAAGGTCGAGGGCGAGGCCCGCCGCATCGTGGAGGCCAAGGGCCGCGTCGTGGCCCCCGGCTTCATCGACCCGCACACCCACTTCGACGTCCAGCTGCTCTGGGACGGCGCGGCGCGGCCGGCGCTGGAGCATGGCGTCACCTGCGTCATCCCCGGCAACTGCTCGCTCTCGCTCGCGCCGCTGAAGGCCGCCGACCGGCAGCGCGTCGTGGGCATGTTCCAGCAGATCGAGGAAATGCCGCCCGCCGCGTTCACCGAGGCCTTCGAGTGGACCTGGGAAGACTTCGCCGGCTACCGCGCGGCCATCGAGGCGTCGCTCTCGATCAACGTCGCCCCGCTGGTCGGCCACAGCGTCATCCGCCTGTGGGTCATGGGCCCGGCCGCCCAGGAGCGCGCCGCAACGCCCGCCGAGATCGCCGCCATGCAGGACATGCTGCGCGAGTGCCTGACGGCCGGCGCCGTAGGCCTCTCCACCAGCTTCGTGGACGTCGACGAGCACGGCCGCCCCGTCCCCAGCCGCTTCGCCCAGTTCGACGAGTTGGACGCGCTCTGCGCCGTGCTGGGCGAGTTCGGCCGCATGCTGCAATGCGTGCCGGAATTCTACGACACCGACCTCACCATCGCGCGCATCGACCAGCTCTCCGACCTCAGCCTGAAGCACGGCATCCCGACCACCTTCTCGCCGGTGTTCGACAGCACGGCCACGCCGCACAACGTGCCGCGCACCATGGCCCGGGTAGAGGAACAGTTCGCCCGCGGCGCCCGCGTCTGGCCGCAGATGCAGACCCGGCCCATCGACATCAGCTTCTCGCTGCTGCGGCCCAGCCTGTTCTTCGCGCGCCTGCCGCGTTGGGTCCGCATCCTGCGCCAGCCCCTGGCCGAGCGCATCGCGGCGCTGCGCGATCCCGAGACTGTCGAGAAGATGGTCGCCGACGCCGGTCCCGATGGCGGCGAACGGATGATGGGCCGCCTGATCGCCCGCGGCGGCGACGCAGCGCCCGAAGCCATCGTCGGCAGGACGCTGTCCGACATCGCCAAGGAACGGGGCGAGGCGCCTGCGCTCGCCCTGATCAACCTGTCGCTGGAAAACGGCCTGGACGTCGCCTTCCTGTCGGCCAACGCCGGGCACGAGGTCACCGACCGGATCGGGCCGATGCTGGCGCACCCGCTCATGCACATCGGCGCCAGCGACGGCGGCGCGCACATCGCCTCGTTCTCCACCTATGGCGACACCGGCTATCTGTTCAGCGAGTTCGTCCGCGGGTCCGGCGCGATGTCCCTGGAGCAGGCGGTCCGCAAGATCACCGCCGAGACGGCCGACATCTGGGGTCTGAAGGGCCGCGGGCGCCTCGCCGCCGGCCAGGCCGCCGACATCGTGGTCTTCGACGCCGACGTGATCGGCCGCGGCGACGAGCGCCCGGTCTTCGACATGCCGGGGGAGGGCATGCGCTACGTCCGCGGCGCGTCCGGGATCGATACGGTGCTGGTCAATGGCGAGGTCGCCTACACGGCCGGCGCCTACACCGACGCCAAGTCCGGCGTGGTCTGCGTCTAGAACCTTTCCTCTCCGACAGGCCCGCGTCAGCGGGCGCCGTCCACACTTGAACACCAAGACCACCAAGGACGCAAAGACCACCAAGAGGCCGTTGAGGCTGGGCCGATGAGTCCGCCAGGGCGCCTTCGTGACCTTGGTGATCTTGGTGGTCTTGGTGTCTAAATCCTACCACGCCCCGCTTGCGCGGGCAGGGCGGAGCGCCGCCTAGCGCACGTAGCTCGCGCCGTTGATGTCGAGCACCGAGCCGGTCATCGAGGCCGGGGCCTCCAGCGCCAGGTAGGCCGCGGCGTTGGCCACTTCCTCCGGGTCGGCCACCCGGCCGAGCGGGATGTCGGCCAGCAGCTTCTCGCCGCCGCGGCTCGCCAGATAGTCCTCGGCCATGCCGGTCATGGTGAAGCCCGGGCAGATGGCGAACGCCAGGATCTGCTCGGCCGCATAGCCGCGGGCGATCGACTTGGTCATGCCGATCATCCCGGCCTTCGACGCCGCATAGTGCCAGTGGGCGGGGCTGTCGCCGCGGTAGGCCGCGCGGCTGGCGATGTTGACGACCCGCCCGCCCTGGCCGCGCTCGCGCCAGTGCAGGATGGCGCGCCGGCTGAGGTCCGCGCAGGCCTGCAGGTTGATCTGCAGCGTCCGCGCCCAGGCGGCCTGCCATTCCGAGGCCTCGGCGT
>JBOHKZ010000280.1:0-4985 GCA_050729355.1 Phenylobacterium sp.
GCGCGAAGTAGTCCACCCAGTCCGACATCGAGCGGGAGTCGAGTTCCCGGTCGGCGCTCGCCAGGACCTGGATCGTGTGGGCCGCGTGGCGGGCGGCCGCCTGCGAAGCCTCGCTCAGGATCACCAGTTGAGACCGCGCGTAGTCGCGGGTCGTGTCCAGGAGCCGGTATTCGACCTGCGGCGCGGTCGTGTCCGCAAGCACCAGGCTCTTGGCGACGAGACTGGACACCAGTTCGATCGCCGCCCCCGGAGACGCCGCATCGCCGGCGATAAGGTGCGCGGCGGCAGAGGCGTCGAACGGCCCCTGGAACAGGCTGAGGCAGCGGAGCGCCCGTTGCTCCTCAGCCGACAGCGCCATGTAGCTCCAGTCGATCGCCGCGGCCATGGTCCGGTGCCGGGGCATCGCCGTGCGCCGCCCCTCGCTCAGCAGCTGGAAGCGGTTGTCGAGGCCGGCCTCGATCCCCGCCAGGCCGAACGCGCCGATGCGGCCGGCCGCAAGCTCGATGGCCAGCGGCAGCCCGTCCAGTCTGCGGCAGATATTGATGACCGTAGGCACAGCCTCGTCCGTCAGGCGGAAGCTCCGGTCCGAGGCGCTCGCGCGATCGGCGAAGAGCCGCACCGCCGGGTATTCGAGCGCCTCGGCGGCCGAGAGCTTCTGGCCGAGCGGCGGCGTGGCCAGCGGCTCGATCCGCCAGACCACCTCGCATTCGGCGCGTAGCGACTCGCGGCTGGTCGCGAGGATGGTCACATTCGGCGCCTGGCGCAGGATCGCCTCGGCGACGCGAGCGGCGGCCTCGATCGAATATTCGCAGCTATCGAGAACCAGAAGCAGGTCGAGCGGCGCGAGGAACGCCGTGAGCGCGGCCAGACCGTCGTCGTCGGGCAGTCTCAGCCCGAAACTGGCGGCGATGGTCATGGTGAGATCGGCGCCGGAGACTTCAGCAAAGGCGACCCCGTCGGCGACGCCGGGTTCAAGCGTCCGCGCGCACGCGGTGGCCAGCGTCGTCTTCCCGATCCCACCCGGCCCGACGATCGTCAGCAGCCGGGTCTCGGCGAGGCGACCGAGCACCGCGGCGATCTCGGCCTCGCGTCCGACTGGCGCGCTGAGGCTCGATGACGTCCGCCAGCGGTCAGCCCGTCCGCCGCTCGCGGCCTGCGGCTCGACGGGCGCCACGAACCGGTACCCGCGCCCCGGCGCGTTGGCCACATAGGCCTCGCCCGCGCCATCCTGGCCCAGAGCCCGGCGCAGCGCCGACACCTGGACGCGCAGGTTCGCCTCCTCGACATGCGTGCTCGGCCAGATGCGGGACATCAGTTCGGGCTTGGTCACCACCTCGCCGGGACGTTCGGTGAGCGCGATCAGCAGCTCCAGCGCGCGATCGCCGATCGCCACGCGATGGCCGGCCTCGGTAAGCCGACGGCCAAGGACATCCAGGCGAAACGGCCCAAAGCCCAGGATCGGCGGGGCCCGTGCAGTCGCGTTCGCGGACATAGACTGACACCCGTTGCCAGGCGCCCACTAAGCTCCCGACAGGCGCCGCAGTCCAGCCTGTGGCGCCCTTAGGACGACGCGCCCGCTGACCCCGGACCGATAGCGTCCGCCACGACCTCCTCGAGCACGCCGAGGTCCACGTCCTTCACGGATTTGAACCTGATGCAGTATCCGGTGATCTTGGCCTTCCCGAGCCGCGATCCATAGGTCTCGATGAGGTGCTTCTTGTCCTCAAGACCCATGACGTAGAGCGATATTCCGGACGTATTGGCGCTCAGGCCGATCTTGTAGAACGCTCTTGAGTTGCCAGCGGCATAGGTGAGCGTCTGCGACCCGTAGCCAATATTCGGATTGGAAACGACCTTGCCGTCCTCGTTCCTGCCATCCAGGAACCAGAGCTTGGCGCCGGGCGCAATCGCCAGAATCCGGCGATCCAGATCCCGCAGTTCCGCGCTCTTCGCCGGAGACTGATCGGCAATGTAACTATCGATCTCCTCACGCACGCTCATGCCAAGGGTTCTCCTTTTTCAGCCGCTCCCCAAGAAGACGAACGGCGTTGTCGGAAACCGACACGATCCGCTGCTAGAACAGCAGGTACTCGGCTTCCAGGCGGTAGTGGGCCTGTTCGGAGCCCAGGAAGCTGGAGTAGAGGCCGAAGCGGTCGACGCGGATGGGCGGGGACTTCAGGAGGTTGTTGGCCTGGACCCAGGCTCCGACCTCCGCCGGGTCGGCGTGGCGCAGGTAGGCCATCGTCACGTGCGGGCGGTAATGGCGCGCGTCGGCCTTGAGCCCGGCGCGGCGGGCGGCGGTCTCGCAGGCCTTGGCCAGGCGGCGCAGCGCCAGGTTCTCGGCGACGCCGGCCCAGATGGTGTGGATGTCGGCGCCCTCGCCGAATGCCCCCACGCCCTCCAGCTCCAGGTCGAAGGGCTCTGAGCGCACCGCGGTCAGCTCGAGGTCGAGGTCGCGGGCGACGTCCTCGCGGATCTCGCCGAAGAAGCGGAGCGTGACGTGCAGGGCGCTCAGCGGGCGCCAACGGGCGCCTTCGACGCCGATTTGCCGGCGCTGGAGCGCAGTTCCGACCTCGGCAGGCAGGCTGAGCGCGGCGAAGAGGCGGATCATGCCCCCTGGATTAGCGCGACTTCAGTCCTTGCGCCACGAGCGGCGCCAATCGGCGTGCGATAACGGCGACGCCGGCCGCGTTGGGATGGACGCCGTCGCTCTGGTTGAACTCGGGGTTCAAGGCCACGCCTTCGAGCATGTCGGGCAGGAAGATCACGTCGTGGCGGCTGGCCGCGGCGGCGAAGGCGCCGTTGAACGCCTGGCCGTATTCGCTGCTGATGATCGGCGGGATCCGCACGCCGGCCAGGACCACGGTGACGTCGCGCGTGCGCAGGCGCCAGACGATGCGCTCGAGATTGGCCTCGATGGCCTTGGGATCGGCGGCGTGCAGGAAGTCGTTGCCGCCCAGCGCCACCACGCAGAGGTCGGCGCTGGCTGGAACCGCCATGTCGACGCGCGCCAGGCCGCCGGCCGTGGTCTCGCCGATCACGCCGGCCGGCAGGATCTTGGCGGGCACGCCCAGGCCGATCAGCTCGTCCTGCAGCCGGGCCGGCAGCCCCTCATGCGCCGGCAGGCCCCAGCCCGCGGTGATCGAGTCGCCAAGCATCGCGACCTGCGGGACCGGAGTGGCGTGGGTGGCGGTGGGCGCAAACACGGCGGTGGCGCCGGCGACCACGTCGCGGCGGGAGACTAGGGGCAAGGGCATGGGCGCCGACTTAGACCCCTGCACGCCGCCGCCCAATCCCCCTGCGCGCGCAGGCCGCAGGTTGCGCAAAGGTTAACAACCCCTTGTCTAGTAAGGCCTTGCTTCCGCCTCGCCGCCACCCGATATTTGGGATTGCGTCCAACCGGGACGCTTCAACAAGGGCTTTGCTCAAATGAGCGACTTCAACCGCGGCTACGCGCGCTCGATCCCCGCGGATCGCGCCGACATGTCGGTGGACGCGGGCCTTCGAACCTTCATGCTCGGCGTCTACAACAAGGTGGCGCTGGGACTTCTGCTCTCCGCCGCCCTGGCGTACGTCACCGGACAGTTCGCGCCCGTTCAAGCGCTGCTTTACAAGGTGACCGCTGACGGCCGTCTCGCCGGCCTGCTGCCGCTGGGCTACGTCGTGGCCTTCGCGCCGCTGGTGGTCCTGCTCTTCAGCATGGCGGCGGTTCGTAACGCTTCGCCGCGTTCGTCGGGCATCCTCTACTGGACGATCGTCAGCCTGATCGGCGCTTCGCTGGGCGTGCTGACGCTGGTCTATACCGGCGCCTCGATCGCCTCGACGTTCCTGATCACGGCAGTGGCCTTCGGCGGCCTCAGCCTGTTCGGCTACACGACCAAGCGCGACCTGACCGGCTTCGGCAGCTTCCTGATGATCGGCCTGATCGGCATCGTGCTGGCCTCGGTGGTGAACATCTTCCTGCACTCAGGGCCGATGGCCTTCATCATCAGCGTGCTGGGCGTGTTCATCTTCGCGGGCCTGATCGCCTACGACACCCAGCGCCTGAAGATGACCTACTACCAGCTGGGCGGCGACCAGGCGGCCATGGGCGTGGCCACCAACTACGGCGCGCTCAGCCTCTACATCAACTTCATCAACCTCTTCCAGATGCTGCTGAGCCTGTTCGGCAACCGCCGCTAAGCGCTCGCAACGTCCAAAGGATCGGGCCTCGGAGGGAAACCTCCGGGGCCTTTTTCTTGATCCTCACCCCCTAGGGGGAGGTGGCTCGTTGCGGATACGCGACGAGACGGAGGGGGTTTCATCCGGGGCGGTTGGACCGTTGCGCTCCAACCCCCTCAGTCAGCTTCACTGACAGCTCCCCCTGAGGGGAGCATCTCCCGCTAGTCCACCACCTTGAAGCGGCCGCGGTCGAAGAAGCGGAGCACTTGCTCCAGTTCGTGACCGCGCTTCAGCACCATTCCGCCCTGGCCGAGGATGGCCCAGGCGCCCTGGCGGCGCGCCAGGCCGGGATGTTTTTCGATGCGGTAGAGCGGGTTTTCCGAGGCGCGTTCGAAGACCGAGAACACGGCATAGTCGCTGAGCCCGTCGATGGCGTAGTCGCGCCACTCGCCAGCGGCGACCATCCGGCCATAGAGGGAAAGCAGCCTCACCAGTTCGGGCCGCTCGAAAAACACGCGCGCCTGGCGCGGCGACGCGTAGGACGGGTCGAAAGCCATCGGATGTGAGCCTAGACCGAATCTCGCGCCCCTGACCATAGGCAGCACGCGGACCACGCTTGGGCCTACATATAGAGGCCGCCGCCGCGAAATGACCTTATTCCGGTCCCTTCACCGCCTGATGGACACATCATCTTGTGATGGTCGGTTGGTCAGAGACGGCGGTCCCGGATCCTGAACAGCCCCCCCAGCCCCCCTGGATCGGCGGACTGGCCGGCCGACGCTATCTTCATCCCAAGATGCGAACCCGCGTGGACTCTCCAGCCA
>JBOHKZ010000281.1:0-2833 GCA_050729355.1 Phenylobacterium sp.
CGTCGTGCCCTTGCGCAGCGAGAGCAGCTCCAGGATCTGGAATTCCCGGGAGGTGACGTGCAGCGGCCGGCCGCCCATCTCCACGGTCCTGGCGTCGATGTTGACCGACAGGTCGCCCGTGCGGATCACCGACTGGGAATGGCCGCGGGCCCGGCGGGCGACCGCATGGATGCGGGCGATCAGTTCGTCCTTGTGGAAGGGCTTGGTGATGTAGTCGTCGGCGCCGCCCGCGAAGGTCTTCATCTTCGTGTCGATGCCGACCGAGCCCGAGAGGATCATGATCGGCGTGTCGATCTTGGCCTTCCGCAGGGTCTTGAGCACTTCCACCCCGTCCATGTCGGGCAGGTTCAGGTCGAGCAGGATGACGTCATAGTCGTAGAGCTTGGCGAGCTCGACGCCCTCTTCGCCCTCGTCCGTCACATAGACGTTGAAGCCCGCCGACGTGAGCAGCAGCTCGGTGGTGCGCGCTGCGGCGCGGTCGTCTTCGATAAGCAGGGTGCGCACGTCTTATCTCCGGATCTTGAAGGTGGTTGCTGCCCCAGGGGCGGGAATGTCAGGCGGCTCGTTCGGATTGAAATCGCTCGCGGCCGAAGCCGTCCTCCCGGGCGAAGGGAGAGGATTCGGCGGGTGGCGTGCGCCGTTCGAGCAGGGCCCTGGCGACCTCGATGAGCTGGGAGGTGCGGAAGGGCTTGGGCAGGGTGGCGTCGGCGCCGAGATGACTGGCCCAGACCAGGAAGTCCTGGCCGCCCCGTCGTCCGCCGCCGGAGATCGCGATCACCCGCGGCGGCCGCTCGCGGCGCGTCTGCTGCATGATCGTCTCGATGCCTTCCTGGTTCGGCATGACGATGTCTGTGACCACCAGGTGCGCCGGCTCGGCGTTGAAGAGCCGGACTCCGGAGCGTCCGTCGACGGCCCAGCGGGTCTCGCAGCCCACCCGGTTGAAAGCGGCGACGATGACGCTCCGCACGGCCGGATCGTCGTCGATCACGATGACCTTTGGCGCCCGCAATTGGGTCATTGAACTGGCCTCTCGGGAAGGGACTGACGCGTACCGGAGCGGTGGACGAGGAAGGGCTGTGGGCGCGCCAGGGCGGCGGAGACCGCAGCGGCGAGCTGCGCCCGGCGATAGGGCTTCGGCAGGAAACCCGCGCCGGTCTCCGGACCGGAACCCGGGGGCGAAGCCTCTTCGGTGTAGCCGGAGGTGAGCAGCACCTTCAGCGATGGGCGGTTGCGCCGGGCGCGGGCCGCGAGCTCACGCCCATTCATGCCGCCCGGCATGACCATGTCGGTCATCAGGAGCGAGATGTCGTCGGCGTCCTCGAGGACCGCGAGCGCGGAAGGGCCGTCGTCGGCGACGGTGACCCGGTAGCCCAGGCCGGCGAGCAGCCGCCCGGCCTGCGCGCGGACCAGCAGGTCGTCTTCGACGAGCAGCACGTGGGAGGCGGTGGGTTCGCTCCGTACGGCGGCCAGTTCGAGCTGGCCCTGAACGGCGTCGGCCGCCCGTGGGAGATAGAGCCGCACCGTCGTGCCGCGCCGGGGTTTGGACGAAATGGTCAGGCAGCCGCCCGACTGGCGCGCGAAGCCATAGACGGTGCTCAGGCCAAGCCCGTTGCCGCCGGCCAGGCCCTTAGTGGTGAAGAACGGCTCGATGGCCCGCCGGGCCACTTCCGGCGACATGCCGATGCCGGTGTCCTGGACGGTGAAGACGACGAAGGGACCAGGCGCGAGGCTGAGCTGCCGCGCGGCCTTGCCGGTCAGCAGCACGGCCTCGGCTTCCAGCCTGATGGCGCCGCCGGACGGCATGGCGTCGCGGGCGTTGATGCAAAGGTTGAGCAGGGCCGACTCCAGCTCGGCCCGGTCGGCGTTGCAGTAGAGGTGGGCGCTGGCGGTGCGGGCCCTGAGGTCGATGTCCGCGCGGAGCAGCCGTTCCGCGAGCGCCTGGACCGAGCCCAGCATGCCGCCGCAGTCGATGCTCTGCGGCTCCAGCGACTGGTGGCGGCAGAAGGCGAGCAGCCGGCGAACCAGATCGGCGCCGCGCTCTGCGGCCTGCAGGCTGACCTCGGCAAGGCTGCGGTGCTCAGAGCCCGCGGGAAGCTCGGCGGCCAGGGTCTCGGTCGCGCCGAGGATCACGGTGAGGAGATTGTTGAAGTCGTGGGCGACGCCGCCGGTGAGCTGGCCTAGCGCCTCGAGACGCGCCGACTGCGCCTGCTTCTCCTGGCCTTCGCGAAGGGCGGTGATGTTGCGGAACACCGCGAGCATCCGCTGGCCTTCCGGCAACTGGCCGGCGTCGATGGACAGCGGGTAGACGATGACGTCCCACCATCTCGGCGCGCCGTCGACGGTCGGGCTGGAGGCCTGGAAGCGGGCGATCTTGCCGCTGCGCGCGATGTCCGTGGCGTCCTGGACCTTTCGCCGTTCCGGCTGCGGCCACAACGAAACCCAGCTCGCTCCGGCGATCTGGGCGGGGTCGCGCCCCAGGTGGGCCAGCACGGGGCGGCTCGCGAAATCGACGGCGCCGTCGGCGGTCAGGGTGAGGGCCGATCCCAGCTCGCCGCGCAGCATGCTGCGGCAGAAGGACATGAGGTCGATGGCTTCCGAGCCATGCAGGTGCGCGAGGTCGGCGTCACGGAGTTCGGGCGACAACTCGAGCAATGAAACCTTAGCCTCCCAACCAGGTCCGGACACCGCATGTCGCGGTCGCCACGCCATCGCGCCGGAGGGTCGCGCCTGGGATGCAGGGCCTCTGGCCGAGCATCACGTCCCAAGCGCGTTCCTTGTCGCATATCGCGTGTGGGTTGAAATTTAACCATACTTGGGTGCGCTGGGAATGTAC
>JBOHKZ010000282.1:0-11452 GCA_050729355.1 Phenylobacterium sp.
CGGCGCCTCTGAACCTGGCGCGCCAGTACGCCTACGGGACCTCGCAGAACGTCAACGAGTCCTACGCCACCTTCGCCCAGGTCGACTGGCAAGCCACCGACACCCTCAAGGCGACCGCCGGCCTGCGCTACACCTACGACCGCAAGACCTCGTTCGAAGGCGCCCGGCTGTTCTGCATCTACACGGCGAGCTGCCCGATCACGACCCTGACCAACCGGCCCGTCGACATCACCGACGCCGCGTCGTCGGGCGTCAGCGCCGACCCGTCGATCTACCTGCCGGCGTTCACCGATCCCACCACCGGCATCCGTCACCGGGGCCTCAAGAACCATTGGGACGGCATCACCGGCACGCTCGGCCTCGACTGGAAGCCCGACGCGAACACCCTGGCCTACGCCAAGTACACGCGTGGCTATAAGGCCGGCGGCTTCAACTCCGGCACCACCACGCTGCAGGCGAACGTCACCACCGACAAGGAAACCATCGACGCCTACGAGATCGGCCTGAAGAAGACCTTCGGCGGCCGGTTCCAGGCCAACGCCTCGGCCTTCTACTACGACTACCAGGACATCCAGATCCCGATCACCGGCCTGAACCCGGTGACCAACACCAACGTCGCCTCGTTCTACAACCTGCCCAAGGCCCGGATCATCGGCTTCGAGCTGGAGACCGTGTGGCAGCCGATCGACCACCTGCAGATCCTGGCCAACTACTCGTACCTGAACGCCGAAATCCGCGAAGCCTGCTGCTTCCAGGATTCGGAAGATCCGCGTGGCCTGCAGCCGGGCGTCAAGCTCGCCGGCAACACCCCCGCGCAGATCGCCGGCACCGGCGCGCTGAACCAGGACCTGAAGGGCGCCACCCTGCCCTCCTCGACGCCGCACCGCGTGACGTTGAACGGCAACTATACGTGGGAGACGGATCCGGGCGACATCTCGGCCTCGCTGACCTACGTCTGGCGCGATGCGACCTACTATTCGATCTTCAACCGCTACTACAACAAGGTGAAGTCGTTTGGTCAGACTGACGCGCGGGTGATCTTCAACGACAAGAGCCGCAAGTGGACCGCCATCGGCTACGTGAAGAACGTGTTCGACACCCGCGGCTCCGCCGGCGTCTCCGCGACCCGGGTCACCACCGGGCCGAACACCGGCTTCGTGAACCAGACGATGTCCTACGTGCTGCCGCGCACCTACGGCATCGAACTGCAACGCCGCTTCTAGAATCGAGCCCTAGGGCCTGACGACGCGCCCCGGCCGCAAGGCCGGGGCGTTTTTCGTTGCGTCGTCAGCGTGCCACCCTGGGGTGGCCCATCCGTGGGTTGTGCTCACGCGTTTCGGGTCAGTCACTCAACAAGGCTAGATTGTATCAGCGCCGCAACCATACCGTTCGTTCTGTAACGTTGGTTGACGATTGTGACGGACTAAACCAACCTCTGCCATAACGCCGGCGTGCAAACGAATAAGGCGGGAAATAGGCCTTTGGGAGGGGGCGCCCTATGCTTTTCAAGCACAAACTCATGCTGTCTTGTGCGCTGGTTGCCGCTACGGCAACCGCGACCACCGCCGTGCAGGCACAAACCCGCGCCGCGACCTCGGCCGCCGCATCCAACACCATCGAAGAGCTCGTGGTCACCGCCGAGCGGCGCGAGCAGAGCCTGCAGGACGTGCCGGTCGCCATCTCGGCCTTTACGTCGGAGCGCCGCGACCTGGTCGGCATCAATTCCGTCCAGGACATGACCAACTTCACGCCGGGCCTGAACTATTCCAGCGCCACCGACCGGATCAGCCTGCGCGGCGTCGGCCGCCTGACGAACGCCCACCCGATCGACACCGCCGTCGCCACCTACTCCGACGGCATCTACACCACGTCCACCACCGAGGCGGGCAAGACGCCGATCTTCCTGGACCGGGTCGAGGTGCTGCGGGGTCCGCAAGGCACCCTCTATGGTCGCAATGCGATCGGCGGCGCGATCAACGTCATCTCCAGGCGTCCGACCGAGGATTTCTATGGCGAGGTTCGCGCCACGGTGGCGAATTTCGACCGCACGTTGATCGAGGCGGCGGTCTCCGGCCCGCTCGCGCCAGGCCTGCAGTACCGGTTGGCCGGCAACTGGGAAAAGCAGCGCAAGGGCTACTACGACAACATCGTCCCGGGCATGCCGGACGAAGGCAACGTCATCGACCAGTTCTACATCGAGGCCCAGGTCCAGGCGCAGTTCAGCGACAAGGCCGAGGGCTGGATCAAGTTCGGCATGAGCGGCTGGAACAACGGCGGCGGCGGGCCTGGCGCCCGCGCGGGCTACTCCCCCACGCCGTTCAGCTACGCCGAGTTCGGCGCCCAGAACGTCAGCGCCGGGTTCGCCTGCGCGCCTGCGGGAACGGCGGGCGCGGTGGTCAACAATGTGGTCAACACCTCGCCGGCGGGCTGCGTCAACCCGGCGAGCCTGGATCCGCGCAAGTTCGCCAACAACATCCGCCAGGCGGTCTCGATCGACGACAGCTGGGTGGTCGCCGCGACCTACACCTACCATTTCGATTGGGCCGACCTGAAGTATACCGGCGGCGCCTATAACTACGACTACACGCTGTTCCAGGATAACGGCAGCGGGTCGATAAGCTCGTTCCGTATCCCGATCCGCAACCCGGCCGTCTCTGGCCCGCCCAACCCCACCTGTTCCGCGGGCCTGCAGGCGATCGGATTCTGCACCCCCCTCACCGTCTTCCCCAGGCAGGCCTCGACCTACCAGGAGAGGTACTGGAACACGAGCCACGAGCTGAACCTGTCGTCGACCGGCGACGGCGCTGTCCAATGGCTAGGCGGCGTCTACTACTACAAGGAAGGCTACGATCAGCCGGTCTTCACGACCCTGTTCGACCAGCCGCAGCTCGACGGCCCGATCACGCCGGCGGTGCGGGCGATCACCTGCCCCGGCGTGGCGGCGACCGCCCCCTGCACCGCCGCGCTCGACTTCCAGCGTCGCCTCTATGACGACCGGCCCAGTTTCGAAGACGAGTCCTACGCCGCCTATGGCCAGGTCGATTGGCAATTCACGGAGACGTTCAAGGCCACCGTCGGCCTGCGCTACAGCCACGACAAGAAGACCGGCACCGAAGCCGTGCGGATCATCTGCTTCGCGACGACCACCTGCGGCGCCACGCCGGAACTGCTGGGCAGCCTGTCGCCGCCCGTCGATGTCACCGGCTCAGTCGTCTACACCGGCGGCCCGACCAACATCACGCCGCAGGGCGTGGTTCCGAAAGCCGGCTCGCTGGGCGGCGTGACCTTCGACAGCCAGGGCTTCGCGCACCGCGACTACAACGCCAGTTGGGACGCCTGGACCGGCACCGCCGGCGTGCAGTGGGATCCCGATCCCGACACCATGGCCTATGCCCGCTACAGCCGCGGCTACAAGGCCGGCGGCTTCAACTCCGGGATCACCACCACGCTTGGCGAATTCCCGTTCACGGACTCCGAGCACATCGACTCCTATGAAGTCGGCCTGAAGAAGACCTTCTTCAACGACACGCTGCAGACCAATCTGTCGCTCTTCTACTACAACTACACCGACCTGCAGGCTCCACTGACGGTCGCCAACAACTCGGGCGCGCTCGCCGCCAGCCAGACCCGGTTCCTCAATGTTCCGAAGTCGGTGAGCCAGGGCGTCGAGCTGGAGACCCTCTGGGTCCCGATCGACAACCTGCAGATCCTGTTCAACTATTCCTACAACGACGCCCACGTGAAGGACCTGAGCGGGGTGTTCGACCCGGACGATCCGCTCGCGCTCGCGCCCGGCGCCAAGCCGCTGACCGCTCTGACGTCCTGCACGGGCACCGGCACCACGGTGACGGCGTCCAACCCGCGCCCGAGCCCGCTCTGCGACGTGTACACCGGCTTCGTGCAGCGCGCTCAGGACCTGAGCGGCAACAGCCTGCCGCAAGCCGCCAAGAACAAGGTGGCGGTGAACGTCAGCTACACCTGGCATATCGGTGAAGGCTCCCTGACGCCGTCGGTCAGCTACATCTGGCGGGACAAGGAGTTCTCGGGAATCTTCGAGCGCGCGACCAACGCGTCAAAGTCCTGGGATCAGGTCGACGCCCGGGTGCTCTGGAAGGGCGCCGACAGCCGCTACACGATCATCGCCTACGTGAAGAACGTCTTCGACGATCTCGGCTACGCCGGCGGCGCCGGCGGCTCGCGCACCACCGGGACCTTCGCGGCCGGGACGCCTGGGGTCGCGGTCGGCCTGCCCGCCCCCGTTCCCGGCACGATCTTCGGCGTGCAGGGCGGTCCGCGCTTCACCTACGCCCTGACCCCGCCGCGCACTTACGGCGTGGAGGTCCAGTACCGCTTCTAGTCAGCGACCCTAATCGACGGCGACGCCCCGGCTGCAAGGCCGGGGCGTTTTCGTATGTTCCTGTGCGCGGACGCCGACGCCGCATTGCCTTCCCGTGACGGGCGATTCATATCGGGCTCAGTCAGAATCGCCCCATTTTCGGGGGCCATCCTTTTACGGGTCCAATGTCCCCGCCTCCCGCCAAGTCCGCCGCCCAGCCTCAGGCCTCCCTGTTCGACGACGCGCTGAACCCGCCGGCGGCGTCGCCGCTTGCGGAAAGCCATGAGCCGCGTCCCGATCCGGCGGTCACCGGCGCGCGGCCCTCCGAGACGAAGCCCTCCGGCGGATATTCGGCCAAGGACATCGAGGTCCTCGAAGGCCTGGAGCCGGTGCGCAAGCGGCCCGGCATGTACATCGGCGGCACCGACGAGCGGGCGCTGCACCACCTCTTCGCCGAAGTGCTCGACAACTCCATGGACGAGGCCGTCGCCGGCCACGCCAAGGTCATCTCCGTGCGCCTCGACGCCGACGGCCTCCTGACCGTCACCGACGACGGCCGCGGCATCCCCGTCGATCCGCACCCCAAGCATCCGGGCAAGTCGGCGCTGGAGGTCATCATGACCGTCCTGCACTCCGGCGGGAAATTCTCCGGCAAGGCCTACGAGACCTCCGGCGGCCTGCACGGCGTCGGCGTCTCCGTCGTCAACGCGCTTTCCGAACGGGTCGAGGTCACCGCCTGGAAGGACGGCTTCGAGTGGCGCCAGGCCTTCACCCGCGGCAAACCGCTGGGCGGCATCGAGAAGCTGGGTCCGACCCGTAAGCACGGCACCGCCATCGCCTTCCAGCCCGATCCGGTGATCTTCGGCGAAGGCGTCGCCTTCAAGCCCGCCCGCCTCTACCGGATGGCGCGGTCCAAGGCCTACCTGTTCGGCGGCGTCGAGATCCGCTGGTCCTGCGACCCCTCGCGCATCCACGACCAGACCCCCGCCGAGGCGGTGTTCCGCTTCCCGAACGGCCTGGCCGACTTCCTGGCCGAGCGGGTGAAGGGCATCGAGACCGTCACGCCGGAGCCCTTCGCCGGCAAATATTCCCGCCCCGGCGAAACCGGCAAGGTCGAGTGGGCGGTCACCTGGACCCCCGCCGGCTTCGGCGAGGCCGACGGCTTCATGCAGTCCTACTGCAACACCGTGCCCACCCCCGAAGGCGGCACCCACGAGGCGGGCTTCCGCGCCGCCCTCACCCGCTCGCTGAAGACCTACGCCGAACTGACCGGCGAGAAGCGCGGCGGCATCCTCACCGCGGAGGACGTCGTCGCCCAGGCCGGCGCGCTGGTCAGCGTCTTCGTCGCCAATCCGGAATTCCAAGGGCAGACCAAGGAACGTCTCTCGTCCTCCGACGCCCAGCGCCTGGTTGAGAAGGCGCTCGCCGACCCCTTCGACCACTGGCTGACCGCTCAGCCCAAGGCCGCCTCCGCCCTGCTCGAGTTCGTTATCGAGCGCGCGGAAGAACGCCTGAAGCGCCGCAAGGACAAGGAGGTCGCCCGCGCCTCGGCGACCCGCAAGCTGCGGCTGCCCGGCAAGCTCGCCGACTGCTCCGGCAACGCCATCGACGGCACCGAGATCTTCCTGGTCGAGGGTGACTCGGCCGGCGGCTCGGCCAAGCAGGCGCGTGACCGCAAGAGCCAAGCGATCCTGCCCCTGCGCGGCAAGATCCTGAACGTCGCCTCCGCCACGCTCGACAAGCTGGGCGCCAACAAGGAGCTGACCGACCTTCTCCTGGCGCTCGGCGTTCAGGCGGGCTCGAAGTTCAAGGAAGAGGAGCTGCGCTACGACCGCGTGGTGATCATGACCGACGCCGACGTCGACGGCGCCCACATCGCGAGCCTCCTGATCACCTTCTTCTACCGGACCATGCCCGACATGATCCGCTCGGGCCGTCTCTACCTGGCCCTGCCGCCGCTCTATCGGCTGAGCCACGGGTCCACGATCGTCTACGCCCGCGACGACGCCCACCGCGACGAGCTGCTGGCCACCGTGTTCAAGGGCAAGAAGCCCGAGACCAGCCGCTTCAAGGGCCTTGGCGAGATGATGCCGGCGCAGCTGAAGGAAACCACCATGGATCCTTCCAAGCGCACGCTGGCCCGCGTCACCCTCCCGCGCTCTGAGGAGCTGGTGGAAGACCTGGTCGAGGCCCTGATGGGTCGCAAGCCCGAGCTGCGCTTCCAGTTCATCCAGGAAAACGCCGAGTTCGCGGTCGCCGACCTGGACGTCTAGGCGCGTCAGGCCGGCGCGCGCTGTGACCTGAACCGACCCGCAAGAAGGTAGCTCGCCCCAACCCCTGCGAGGATCGCCATGCCCGTCAGGCTGTGCAGCGGGTCCTCGTGGATCAGCGCGACCAGCAGCGCGCCGTTTATCGCCAGGCCCAGGAGCGGCGGCAACGGAAAGAACGGCATCCTGTAGGGCCTGTCGAGCTCGGGTTCGGTCCGCCGCAACCACAGCGCCGCAAGGTCGACGCCCATGCTCACCAGGATCGCGAAGACCGCACCCATAGCGATCAGGGTCTCATAGACGCCCGTGCTCGCGCAGATCGCGCCGCCGAGCACCGTGACCGCGAGGGCGACCTGCGGCGTACCGGACTTTCCGACCGTAGCCAGCGGTGAGGGAAGGATGCCGTTGCGGGCCATGCCATAGGCGATGCGTGTGCAGCACATCACGGTCAGGTTGGTGATCGCCGCCACGGAGATGAGCGCGAAGACCGTGGCGACCACAGCGCCGCGCGGTCCCAGCAGAACGCCGACGGCGTCCGCCACGGGCAGCGTAGAAGCCGCGATCTGCGGAATTGTCAGAGCGTGCAACAGGGCGGCGTTGACCAGCAGATAGAGGCCGGTGACGACCGCAAGGCCGATGAACGTCGAGCGCGCGATGTTGCGGCCTGGCTGATGCACCTCCTCGCAGAAGTATGCGCAGGAGTTCCAGCCGGAAAAGGTATTATAGACTGCGCGCATGCCGATCGCGAGCGCAGCCAGGGTCAGCGCGGGATGCGGGGCCGGCGGGGCGACGGGCGCTGCATGGGGCGCGGCGAAGCACAGCGCAACGATCCCCAAAAGTGCGACCGCCTTGAGTGCGCTGCCGACGTTCTGCGACATGCTGCTCGTCCGGGTTCCAAGCGCGTTGAGCGCCCACGTGACGGCGATCAGGCTGACCGCCACTACCCCGACCGGAACCGTCTCGAAGAATCCGAGCCTATGGACGTATTCCGCGAAGACGACGCCCATGAAGCCGCTCGACACGACGAAATTGAACCAGTCAGACCAGCCGATGATCGTGCCGGCGAACGGCCCGAACGCGCGCGCGACGAAGGCGTAGGGCCCGCCCGCGCGGGGCACTGATGCGGCCAATTCGACGGTCGCGAAGGCGTCGACGAAACACATCAGGCCACCGATGAGCCACGCCGCCATGATCCAGACCGCCGACGGCAGCGCCCCGGCAACGAGGCCGGGCGCGCGCATGATGCCCTGGCCCACGGCGCCGCCGACCACAACGGCGACTCCGAAGCCGATCCCAAGGATCCGCAGCAAATCACCCTTGCCGGCCGCGATCTTCCCATCCGGCAGCGCCTCGATGATTGCCATGTTTGTCGGCCCCGCCTTCGGACAGAGAACACTGATACGCGGACGCCGACAACCCGAAAGAAGGCGTAGCGCCGGGGCTCAGCCTTTCCCCATCGTCGCGAACATCGCCGCCGCGGCGACGCCCATGACAGCTGTCGCCGCCCAGCCGACCACCTTCAGCGACATGGGCAGGACGAACCTCCCCATCACGTCCCTCCGGCTGCCCAGCAACATCATCATCGCCATCACCGGCACGGCGACCACGCCGTTGATCACCGCGCTCCAAAACAGCGCCCTGATCGGGTCGATGCTCGAGAAGTTGAGCAGTCCGCCGACGAGGGTGGCTACCGCGATCACGCCGTAGAAGGCCTTCGCGCGGTGCGGCTTGCGGGTCAGCCCGACGTGCCACCCGAAGGTCTCGCCCACCGCGTAAGCCGCCGAACAGGCCAGCACCGGCACCGCCAGCAGCCCGGTCCCGACGATCCCCAGCGCGAAGATGACAAACACCGCCGGCCCCGCCACCGGCCGCAACGCCTCGGCGGCCTGGGCCGAGGTCTGGATGTCCGTCACGCCGTGCGCATGCAACGTCGCCGCGGTGGTCAGCATGATGAACAGCGCCACCACGTTGGAGAGCGCCATGCCGATGTAGGTGTCGAGCCGGATGCGCTTGAACTCCCCCTTGGCCTGGCGAGGCGCCCGCCGCAGCGGCTTGGCGCCGTCCTTTTCCTTCACCTCCTCGACCTCCTCCTCGGCCTGCCAGAAGAAGAGGTAGGGGCTGATCGTGGTCCCCAGGATCGCAACCACGGTGGTGATGTAGGCCGGGGTCCAGTCGATCTGCGGCGCGACCATCCGCACGGCCACCGTCGCCCACGGAATGTGCACGACCAAGGCGACGCCGACATAAGCCATCAGCGCCAGCGTCAGCCACTTCAGCACGCGGACGTAGCGGTCGTACTTTACGAAGACCTCGAGCCCCATGCAGAGCAGGGCGAAGCCGGCCACGAAGACGATCTCCGAGCCGCCGGTGACGAGCTTCAAGGCCGCGGCCATGGCGCCGAGGTCGGCCCCGATGTTGATGGTGTTGGCCACCAGCAGCAGGGTGACGATCACCGCCACCACCCCGTTCGGATAATGCTGCTGAACGTTGGCGGCCAGGCCGCGCCCGGTGACCCGCCCGATCCGGGCGCTGATCTCCTGGATCGCGCACATCAGCGGCCAGCTCATCAGCAGCGTCCAGCCGGTGTTGAACCCGAACTGCGCGCCGGCCTGTGAATAGGTCGCAATGCCGCTGGGATCGTCGTCCGAAGCGCCGGTGATCAGTCCGGGGCCGAGCACCTGCAGCAGCTTCTTGGCCTTGCCGGGCGCAGCGCCTGCGGCGGTCTCGGTCATCTCAGCCTCCGGATCCAGGAGCCTGCAACGCGAGGGCGGGCAATTGGTTCGTAGGCTGACGGGAACGGCGGGTCATCGCGGCGGGTTCTAGCTACAGCATTCGGAGAACTCCCTGATGGCCAAGAAATCGAAGGCCCTGCTTCCCAAGCGGATCGGCAAGGTCAAGGTCGCCAAAGCGGTGCGCAAGGGCGCGCTCGCGGACGTGCTCACGTCGAAGGCGGGCCAGGCGCTGATCGCCCAGGCGGTCATCGCCGTGGGCGCCGTCGCCGCGGCCAGGCTGAAGAAGAACGGCAAGGTCCGCAGCGCCGTCGCCGCCGCCAAGCTCAAGGGCGGCGCGGTTGGCGAAGAGGCCAACGCAGCGACGGCCACCCTGACCTATGCGCTCGGCGAAGCGGTCCGCAGCTTCTCCGAAGCCCTGCATCGCGCGCCCGCCGACCGCCCCCCAGGCGGCGACGGAGGAGGCTGGGCCCCGTTGCCGGCTTCTCGCCGGACGAAGGCCGCCAAGCCTCGCGCACGCCGCCCGGCGCCGGAAGCGTCGCCGTCCACCTGAGCGTTCAGACGCCCAAAGGAGGCCCGAAATGCAGGCGTTCAACAGAGGCACTGAACTTCTAGGCAGCTCAACGCGTTGACTTGGCGGAGTTGGACCGTATCTTCCGCCGCGCGGGACGATATCCGTCCGCGCCGCCGCGGCCCCCTGCCCTGTCCCAGGGCTGGGTCTCCGCCTCACCTGTAACGAATGACCGAATTTTCAGAACTGGGCCTGTCGCCCGCGACCCTTCAGGCTGTCGCCGACACCGGCTACACCACCGCAACACCGATCCAGGCCGAGGCCATCCCCTACGCCCTGCACGGGCGTGACGTCCTGGGCATCGCCCAGACCGGCACCGGCAAGACCGCCGCCTTTACCCTCCCGATGATCGACCGGCTGAAGGCCGGCCGCTCCAAGGCCCGCATGCCGCGCGCCCTGGTGATCGCCCCCACGCGCGAGCTGGCCGACCAGGTCTCGATGTCGTTCGAGAAGTACGCCAAGGGCCAGAAGCTCTCCTGGGCGCTGCTGATCGGCGGGGTCTCCTTCTCCGACCAGGAACTCAAGCTCGACCGCGGCGTCGACGTGCTGATCGCCACGCCCGGTCGGCTGCTCGACCACTTCGAGCGCGGCAAACTCCTGATGACCGGCGTCCAGATCATGGTCGTCGACGAGGCCGACCGCATGCTCGACATGGGGTTCATCCCCGACCTCGAACGCATCTTCAAGCTGACGCCGCCCAAGAAGCAGACGCTGTTCTTCTCGGCGACCATGCCGCCGGAGATCACCCGCCTCACCAAGCAGTTCCTCAACGACCCGATCCGCATCGAGGCCTCGCGGCCGGCGACCACGGCCGAGACCATCACCCAGTACCTGGTGCGGATCCCGACCACCGACCAGAAGGCGAAGCGCACGGCGCTGCGCATGCTGATCGCCCGCGACGACGTGAAGAACGGCATCGTCTTCTGCAATCGCAAGTCCGAAGTCGATATCGTCGCCAAATCCCTGAAGACGCACGGACTGGATGCGGCGCCGATCCACGGCGACCTCGACCAGACCACGCGGATGCGCACCCTGGAGAACTTCCGCAAGGGCGAGCTGAAGCTGCTGGTGGCCTCCGACGTCGCGGCGCGCGGCCTCGACATCCCGGACGTCAGCCACGTCTTCAACTTCGATGTGCCGCACCACGCCGACGACTACGTCCACCGCATCGGCCGCACCGGACGCGCGGGCAAGCTCGGCCAAGCGTTCATGATCACCACGCCGGCCGATAGCCGAAACCTCGACAAGGTGCTGAAGCTCACCGGCAAGGCGCCCGAGGAACTGGTGCTCGAGGCCGACTGGGCGAACATCAAGGACGAGCCGCGCAACGCCCGTGGCGGCGAGCGAGGCCGCAGCGGCGGACGCGAACGCTCCGGCGGCGCCAGCCGTGACCGCGATCGCCGGCCGCGCCCGGTGCCGGTGCATGGCGAGCACGCCTCCACCGAGCCCTTCGATCCAACTGCCGAAGTGGTCGCCGCGCCGGAAACCCCGCGTCCCGAGCGCAGCGAACGCCCGGCCCGCAGCCGCGGCCGCCGTGGCGGCTCCGAGC